>JAIEMN010000045.1 GCA_019752115.1 Gemmatimonadaceae bacterium | reverse complement strand
GCGACCGCCGCGGCCACCACCGGCGCCCGCCCCCGCACCCGCCGCCGCAAAGCTCGGCGTCGCGCGCGTCTCGCCGGGACGCTCGTTGAAGAAGCCCGCGGCCCCACCGCGACCGCCGAAGCCGCCGCCACCACCGAAGCCGCCAAGCATCGCCTGCATGGCCGCCGGCGGCGCGCCGGTCTTCATCGTCTCACGAATCATCGCCAGCACCGGCGCCGGCACCGCCCCCGCCTTCTCCAGCGAGTCGAGCTTCCTGGCCACGCGCACGGCGGTGTTGATGCTGTCGCGCACCTGGCTTGGGCTCAGCGCAATGCGCGGGGCCGGCCGGGTCGCACCACGCATGTCCCACAGCACACTGTGGAGCCCCGCCGCGCCCGGACCCGTGAGCGTGCGGAGCGTATCACCCGCCGCGTTCTGGATCACGATGCGCGCCTGCCCGTTGCCCTCGGTGACGCGATACCAGATCGACGCCCCGTACTGGCCGCTGTTCCCCTGGAAGAGCATGTGGCCGTTGTCGCCACCGTTGATCGTCTGCTCGCCCCACTGGAACGCCGTCTTGGGCTCGATGAGCGCCACCTTCTGCGCGAGCGTCTGCGGCGTCATCTGCTGCAGCGGCGTGATGTCGGCGATCCAGATCGACCGCCCGTGCGTGCCGGCAATGAGCTCGCCGTCGCGCGGGTGAATGAGCAGGTCATGCACCGGCACCGTCGGGAAGCCGCTCATGAAGCGCTTCCATGTCTGACCGCGATCGAGCGACGCGTACACGCCCACATCGGTCCCGAGGAACAGCAGGTCGCGGTTCTTCACGTCTTCCCGAATGACGTGCACGAAGTCCGCGTGACCCGTGGGCAGGTTGTTCACGAGGCTCGTGAAGGTCTTGCCGAAGTTCGTCGTCATCCACACATACGGCGTGTAGTCGTCGTTGCGGTGGTTGTCGACGGTCACGAAGAACGTGGCGCTGTCGAAGTGCGACGGCTCGATGCGCGACACATAGCCGTTCGCCGGGAAGCCCGGGATATTCTTCGTGACCTCTTCCCAGCTGCCGCCATCGTTCCGCGTGAGCCACACCCGCCCGTCGTCGGTGCCCGCGTACAACAGCCCCGGGCGGATCGGCGATTCGTTGAGCGACACCACGGTGCCGTACGTTTCGGCGCCGGTCACGTCGGGCGTGATGCCCCCCGTGGTCTTGAGCGCCACGTAGAGCTTGGCGCTGTCGGCATAGCTCAGCTCCGGTGAGATCGGTGCCATCTCCTCACCGCGCTTCACGCTCTTGAGCACGCGGTTGGCGCCGAAGTACAGCGTGGCCGGGTTGTGCTTGGAGATGAGGTACGGCGTGTTCCAGTTCCAGCGCAGCGACCAGGCGATTGAATCGGCCTTCTGCTTGGCACGGAACTCGGCAATGCGGGCCTTCTGCGCCTTCGTGGCCGGCTTGGTGGTATCGGGCCAGATCTCATAGATCGAATCGCTGTACGCGAGGTAGCCGCTCTCGCGCCACGTGGGCTTCCGCAGCGGTGTCCGCTCGCCCGTCGAGAACTTCAGGCGCCCCATGTTGCCGCCCTGGCTCTCGCTGTAGAGGATGTCCGGATCGCTGTAGTCCTGATTGGTGACGAAGCCATCGCCGCCACCCACGTTGTGCCACATCGCGTTCGTCACCGGGCCCTGCTTGCGACGGCTCGGGCCGCACCACGAGCCGTTGTCCTGCAGACCCCCGCAGACGCGGTACGGCACGGCCATGTCGGCCGAGATGTTGTAGAACTGTCCGATGGCGAGATTCTGCGGGAAGATCCAGTTGCCACCGCGATCCATCGAGATGCCGATACCGCCGTCGTTCCCGGTCACGATGCGCTGCGGATCGTTCGGATCGATCCACATCGCGTGATGGTCCACATGAATGCCTTCGGTGGTGTTGCCGGCCGTCTTGCCGCCGTCGCTCGAGTACTTCACCGGCGTGGACGACCAGTACACGCGATCCGCGTCCTTCGGATCGACGCGCACCTGGTTGTAATAGAACGGGCGCGTGTTCTCCGGATTGCGATACTCCCACGTCTTGCCGCCATCCGCCGAGCGATAGAGCCCGCTCGGCCGCGTCTGCGGCTTGCTGCCCGCGGCCGGCTTCGGATTGGGGTTCGTGTCCGCTTCCACCAGCGTGTACATCACATCGGGGTTCGACGCCGCAATCGCGATGCCGATGCGCCCCTTGGTGCTGGTCGGGAAGCCGTTGCCTTCGACCTTGGTCCACGTCGCGCCGGCGTCGGTGCTCTTCCACAGTGCCGAGCCCGGGCCACCGGAGTACAGCGAGTAGGGGCTGCGATAGCGCTGATAGCTCGCCGCCCACAGCACGTCCGGGTTGCGCGGATCGAGCTGCACATCGATGAAGCCCGTCTTGTCATCGATGTACTTGATCTGCGCCCAGGTCTTGCCGCCGTCGGTGGTCTTGTAGAGGCCGCGTTCCTTGTTGGGGCCCCACACGTGGCCGAGTGCCGCGACGTACACGGTGTTCGGGTCCTTCGGGTGCACCTGAATGCGCGCGATCGCCCGCGTATCGGCGAGTCCGAGGAACGTCCACGTCTTGCCGCCGTCGGTGGTCTTGTAGATGCCGCCACCCGGCGAGATGGAGTTGCGCGAGTTCGGCTCGCCCGTGCCCCAGTACACGGTATTGGTATCGGAGGGCGCGATGGCGATATCGCCACCCGACGCCACGCGCGCCGTATCGAGCACCGGCTTGAAGGTCGTACCGTTGTTGGTGGTCTTGAACAGGCCACCCGCGGCGGTCGACACATAGAACGTCTTGGACGGACTCGGAATGCCTTCGACGTCCACAATGCGGCCCATCATGTTCGCCGGGCCGATGTTGCGCCACCGAAGCGCATTGATGATCGCGTCATCGATCGTGACCTTGGCGGGCAGCCCAGGCTGCGCCGACAAGGAGCTGCCCACAACGCCGGTCAACCCGACGCTGAGGGCGAGGGCACGGAGATTTCGCATGCGAGGAGGTGTGAGGGACAAGGAGGGGGCGCCCGTGAGGGGGCCACCATGGGTACTCCGCCGGAGACGTTAATGTTGGGGCAAGGTGATGAGAAACCCCCGAGAGCTCAGGGGGCAGAAGGTCAGGGGCAAGAGCTCAGGACAACATCCGCGGTCCTGAGCTCTTCCCCCTGAAATTCTCCCCCCTGAGCTCTAAGGGGTGACGAACCCGCCTTGCGCCGCCCTTCGTTCAGGTCACGCCACCACTGCCCCACCCGCGTAACCCGGCACCGCATACTCCGCCGTCACCACATACGCCTTGGGCGCCAGCATCTTGTACAACACCGGCGTCACCAGTCGCGCGATGAGCGTGCTCGACACCAGGCCGCCGATGATCACCCACGCCAGCGGCGAGTAGAGCCCCGAGCCCTGCAGCGCCAGCGGCAGCAGGCCGCCGATGGCCGTCAGCGTCGTGAGCACGATCGGAAGGAAACGGATCTCGCCGGCCTTCTGGATCGCCTCGTCCAGCGCCATCCCCTCGGCGCGGAGCTGGTCGGTGAAGTCCACCAGCAGAATGCTCGTCTTGATCTCGATCCCTACTAGCGCCACGAAACCGATCATCGCCGTGAAGCTGAGCGTATAGCCGCTGGCGAAGAGCGCCACGATACCGCCCACCACGCCCAGCGGAATCACGCTGGCCACGACCAGCGTGGTGCGGAAGTCGCGGAATTCCAGCACCAGGATGGCGAGAATCGCAAAGACCGCCACGATGATCGCTCCACCAATGCCGCCAAAGCTTTCCTCGCGGCTTTCGATCTCGCCGGCGGGCCGCAGGGTGTAGCCCGGGGGGAGCGGGATGGAATCGAGCCCCGCCAGCACCGCCTTGGTCACCGCGTCGGTGTTGTACCCCGAACGCACGAACGCCGTGACCGTGACCGCACGCTGCCGGTCGCGATGATCGATGATCGTGGGCGAACTCGCAAAGCCCATCGTGGTCAGCTGCGACAAGGGGACGAGCGCTCCGTTCACGCTGCTCACATGGATGCGATCGAGGGCCTCCGTCCGCGGATGGCCGTCGTGCGCGATCCGCACCGTGATCGGATACTCATCGCCATTGTCCGCGCGGATGCGCCCGGCCTCGAGCCCGGCGATGCCCAGTCGCAGCGTGCGCTCGACTTCGGCGCCCGGCACGCCCAGCAGCCCGGCCTTCTGACGATCCACCGTCAGCCGCAGGTCGGTGCGCGGCAGCCGCACCGGATTGTTCACGTACTGCGTGCCATCGGTCGCCTTGAGCACCGCTTCGTACCTGGCCGCGATGGTCGCCAGGGTATCGAGATTCGTGCCTTCGACGCGCATGGCGATCGGCGCATCGATCGGCGGACCGTTCTCGAACTCCTTGAGCTCGATGCGCACCCCCGGATACAGCGCCAGCTGCTCGCGCAGCGAATCGAGCGCCACCGGCGTGCGCACATTGTCGTAGGCGTTGAGCGTCACCAGCAGCTGCGCGCGGTTGGGCGCCTCAGCGCGCTGGAAGACGTTGTAGTACACGTCGGGATTGTCCTTCCCCACGTTCGCAAAGACGCCCTTGGTGTTCGGGTGCTGCCGAATGACCCGCTCCGCGTACTGCACGGCCCGATCCGTCTCGGCGAGGCTGGTCCCTTCGGGCGCCGTGATGTCCACGTGATACTGCGGCGTGCCGGCCTTGGGGAAGAGCGAGAACCCGACGGCCGGAATCAGCCCCATCGACAGCAGCACCACCGCGAACGACGCCACCACCGTGGTGCGCGGATGCGCAATGGCGCGGTGCAGCAGCGGCGCATACGTCCGCTGAATGCCGCCATCGAGCCACTTCAGGATGCGGTTCTCGCCATGCGCCTCGCGCGGCATCAACCGACTTGCGAGGAACGGAATGATGGTGAGTGAGACGAACAGCGACGAGATCACCGCGTACACCACGGCCACCGGCAGCGAGCGGATGTACTTCCCCGCCAGTCCGGGGAGGAACATCAGCGGCAGGAAGGCAAAGATCAGCGTGCCCGTCGCGCCGAGCACGGCCACACCGATCTGCTTGGTGGCCTCCACGGCCGCGGCCGTCCGACTGTACCCTTGCCGCAGGAATCGCGTGATGTTCTCCACCACCACGATCGAGTCATCGACCAGCAAGCCGAGGGCAATCACGAAGCCCACGATCGACAGCTGGTTGATGGAGAAGCCGGTCACGTACAGCAGCATCACACCCATCGCGAGCGACAGCGGGATCGAGATCATCACGATCACCGACGCCCGCGTCCCCAGCGGGAGCAGGGTGATGAGCACCAGCAGAATGGCAATCAGAAAGTCTTCGCCCAGCCGCGCGAGACGGCGATCGACATTCGCCGACTGGTCGAACCCGCGCGCCAGCGTGATGCCCTTGGGGAGCTGCGCCTCCAGACGATCGAGCTCGACCCACACCGCCTCCTTCACCCGCGAGACGTTCTGCCCCTTCTGCACCGACACGGTCACCCACATGGCGCGCTCGCCATTGTACCGACCGAGATGGACCGGATCGCCGTCGGCCCAGGTCACGGTGGCCACGTCGGCTACGCGTACCACCGACGTGCCCGTCCCGGCGATCACCGTGGCACGAATGTCCTCGGCGGTGCGATAGCGCCCCTGCGTGGCCACGTTGTAGCGGCGCGTCCCCACGTCCACCGAGCCGCCCGGAATGGCGGTGTTGTCGCTGCCGAGGGCGGTCAGAACCTGCCCCGGCGTCAGCCCGAGGCGCGCCATGCGCGCGAGATCGAGCGTCACCTGCATCTCGCGCGGTGGGGCCGCCCACCGCTCCGCCTTCTTCACGCCCGGCACCTTCTCCAGCGCGTCTTCGAGGCGCTTGGCAGCATCATCCACCTGCGCGTACGGCGCCGTGGGCGCCACCAGCGCCACCTGGAACACGGTGAGGTCGGAGTTCTCGTTGCGCTTCACTTCAAGCCGCTGCAGCGAGGCCGGCAGCTGCGGGCGCAACGCGTTGACCTCGCGTACGACCTGATCGTACTTGCGCTCCGCGTCCGCATCCGCATTGAACTCGATCTTGATGACCGACAGCCCATCGCTGCTCGTGCTCTCGAGCTTCTTGATCTCGGTGAGCGACTTGAGCTGCTTTTCGATCGGATCGGCGACGAGTTGCTCCATGTCCTCCGGCGACGCGCCGGGATAGACGGCAATCGTCGTGAAGATCGGCACCGGGAAATCGGGATCTTCGGCGCGCGAGATCGCCTGCCAGCTGGTGACGCCGAGCGCGGCGAACATCAGGAACAGCAGCACGGTGAACTGCCACCGGCGAACCGAAAAGGCGACCAGCTTGCTCAAGAGGTTCATTTCGGCAGCCCTCCCGTGCGGGCCAGCGCCGAGTCGAGAACGGTCGGCGTGATGACGCGCACCGGCGTGCCGCTGGTGACGTAGGCGGCGCCTTTCGCGATCACGCGGGTGTCGGCGGCGAGCCCTTCGATCACCGCTTCATCGCCCATGAGCTGGGCCACGCGCACCCGTGCCCGCTGGGCGATCGGTGCGCCAGTCGGCGCAATCGTGTACACCGTCGCGGAGTCGCCGTGCGCATCCAGCAGGGCATCGACGGGCAACCGGTTGCCGGTGCTCGCGCCCTTCACCGCGATCGTCGCCACGCCGATCAATCCACTCGGCAGCTGATCGGCCTGTGTCAGCGCCACCTCAACGCCGTAGGTGCCGGTGCGCGGATCGGCGCTCTGGCTCACCAGGACCACCCGGCCGCTGAACTGCTTGTCGGGCAGCGCATCGAAGTGCACGGTGGCCTCGTTCCCCACGGCAACCTTGAGCGCATCGCGATCGGGCAGCGCAACCCGCAGCACGCGACCGCGGGTCGAGCCACCGAGCAGTACGATGGGCGTCCCGGAGGCCACATTGCTGCCCGGATTGATCAACCGCTGCAGAACCACGCCGTCTTCGGGCGCCGTGATCGTGGCATACTCCCGATTCACCATCGCACTGGCGAGGTCCGCCTTGGCCGCCTCGAGCGCCGACGTGGCATCGAGGAGCTGGACCGGTGTGGCCACACTGTCGGTCACGAGACGCTGCACACGCGCCCAGTCCCGCTGCGCCTTGTCCACGCCGACGCGGGCCTTGGCCACGGCCGCGTCGATCTCGCGCACATCGAGGGCGGCCAGGATCTGCCCCCGGTGCACGGTCTGCCCGGCGTCCACCAGTACGCGCTGCACGACGCCACCAATCTTGAAGGCGAGCGGAATCTCATCGCGCGAGCCGAACGTACCGGTGGCCGTCACGGGCGCCACGCGCGTGCCGCTGCCAACGGTGGCGATCGTCACCGGCACCGCCGGGGTACGCACCTCCGCAGCAGCATCGGTCTTGTCCTGGCAGCCGGCCAGCAGCGGCAGGGCCGCGGCCGAGAGGTACATGGTGGGGCGAAGCATGCGGGTCGTCATGGAAGGGCTCGGCGGTGGTCAGTTGGGAAGGGCGCGCAGCGCGGCCGCGCGCTCGAGCTCCACCACGCGCGTCGCGAAGGTGAAGCGGGTGATGATCTCGTTGAGCGCGGCGTTGGTTGCCGCGCTGCGGGCACTCAGGAACTCCACCTGATTGGCGAGCCCCTCGGCGTACCGGCGCTGCACCAGCGTGAACGCGCGCTCGGCGCTCGCGCGACGATCGGCGGCGGCGGTGAGATTGGTCCGCGCCGTTTCGACGGCGTCGTACGCATTGGCCACCTGCAGGCGAATGGCGCGCTCGGCTTCGCGGCGGCGATAGTCGGCCTCACTCCGCGTCGCCTGGGCCTGCTCGCGCTTGGCGGCATCCTGGCCGCCATTGAAGAGATTCCAGCTCACGACCAGTGAGGCGAGCGCCACGTCGTTCTTGCTGTCGAAGCGATAGCGATCGCCCTGCACGCCATAGCTGGCCGCCAGCGCGACGGTGGGGAGATAGTTCGCCGTCGCCAGACGGAGCTGCGCGTCGGCGAGCCGCTGTCCGCTGGTGGCCTGCGCGAGCTCTTCCCGATGCGTGAGGGCATACGCGATGAGCTCGTCCTTGGACTGCGGCACGGTCGTCACCAGCGTGCTGTCCGTCGCCAGGGTGATGGCCGTTTCGTCATCGCGATTGCGCAGGAGATTGAATCCGCGCCGCGCGGCATCACGCTGGCGACGCACATCGGCGAGCTGCTGCTGCACCTCGCTCCGTTCGGCGCGGGCGCGCAGCAGGACATCGGGCGTAGCCTGGCCGGCGCCGATGAGGCGCTCACTGACGCGCACATTCTCGTCGAGCACCGGCATGGTGGCTTCGAGCGTCTCGACCGCGCGCACGGCGGTGGCATAGCCCAGCCACGACAGCTGCACATCGGCTGCGAGCTGACGCATTGCCGCGTGGCGGCCAGTGCCCACGAGATCGCGCTGCGCCGTGGCCGCGGCACGGGCGCCGAAGAGCGCATCAGAGAAGAGCGGGAGCGTGAACTCCAGCTTGGTTTCCTGCCGCAGCGGGAGCGTGGCGTTGATGTTGGTCGGGAAGCGCTGCTGGCCGATCAGCTGATTCAGTGCGCTGTACGCCGGATTGATGAAGTCGCCGATGTTGATGACGCCGCTGTACTCGGAGTAGCGGGCGTTGAGGCCGGCACTCGGGAGGAAGCGCCCGTTGGCCTCGCGCACGACGGCGTTGGCGCGCGCCGCGGCCGCGGTCTGCTGCGCGATGGCGAGGTTGGCGGCCAGCGCCTCGCCGACGTAGCGGTCGAGGAGCGCGCGCGCGGTGCCGGCGTCGGCGGGCGCGGCGACCGGCGTGGCGGTTTGCGCGATCAGCGGCATCGCCGGCGCGGCGGCGAGCACCGTCACGAGCAGCGCTGCGTATTGTCTGAACACCGATCTAGTACTTTTCATCGGTTTATGAAATAACAGTGTTAAGTCAGTGGGCCCAAAGAAGGGCGCCGAGGGCGCCCAGGGTGGTGCGTGTGGTCTGAGAGGTGGTACGGTGGGGCGTTAGCTGGGGTTTCGGAGCGCCCCGCGGAGGAGCGTGGTGCACATCGTCCGGACGGTTTCCCGCGGGTTCCGCAGCACGATGTTCGGATCGTCGCAGTGGGTGAACCAGAGCGAGATGACGCCATGGATGGAGCCCCAGAACATCTGGGCGATCTCCGGCCCGTCGGTCATCTCGGCGCGGAAGATCCCCTTGGCGATCCCTTCCTCGACGGTGGCGAGCAGGAAGCCGTAGGCATCCTCATCGGGCTTGAAGCGATCGGCTCCGAGCTCTTCGATGTTCGGGTGTCCGTGTACTGTCATGAACATGAACCGATACTGGCTCGGATTATCGAGCGCAAAATCGGTATAGGCCGCCCCCATGCGCATCAGACGCTCCGCCGGATCCTCGATCCGGCCGATCTTGAGCATCGCCTGCCCCAGGGCGCCGAAGTCCGCCACGCAGAGCTCCTCGAGGAGGGCCTCCTTGTCGCGGAAATGGTGGTAGATCGCGGTGGGGGTGTACCCGATCTTGGCCGCAATCGCCCGCATGGTGGTGGCCTCCACCCCATCCGTCACGAACAGCTCGCGCGCCGCATCCAGAATGCTCTGGCGCGTCTCGGCCTTCTGCCGTTCCCGGCGGGCCAGCGAGGCGGTGCGAATGGCTGAGGTGGTCATACGTCTGGGACGATACGTGGTTCACCTAACAATGTCAAGCAATTGACGACCATGAAGGTGGGGACATCTCGCACAGAGGCACAGAGGGGCACAGAGCGGCACAGAGCACTGCGTTCAAAAAATGCTTACGCGGTTCTCTGTGCCCCTCTGTGGCCCTCCGTGCCTCCGTGCGAGACCTCACCTCTCAAGTCTCACCTCAGTGCCCCGACGCCCCACCCCGGAACATGAAGTAGCACGCCCCCACGATGCACAGCCCGGCCCACAGGTAATCCAGCGTCAGCCGCTGCTTCATATAGAAGAAGGCGAACGGCACGAACACGCTCAGCGCGATTGCCTCCTGCAGGATCTTGAGCTGCCCCAGCGACAGCGCCGTATACCCGATCCGGTTGGCCGGCACCTGCAGCAGGTACTCGGCGAGGGCCACGCCCCAGCTCGCGAAGGCCGCGATGTACCACGGCTTGCCGCTCAGGTTCTTGAGATGCGCGTACCAGGCGAACGTCATGAAGACGTTGGACGCGCTCAATAGCAGGATGGTGCGGACGATGACGGACATGTCCGCAGTTTATGCCGGCGACGCCTCGTCTGCTCGCTGCATGCGTCCCTGCTTCCAGCCCAGCCACATCGTGAGCACCAGCCACACCGCACTCATCGGTGCGGCCAGCAGGGAGATCTCACTCACCGGCAGCCCGCGCGCCGACAGCAGCGCGTAGCTCCAGGCACCGATCTGATCACCGCTCCGGTAGACGAAGGTGTCGATGAAATTCTTCGCCTTGTACTTGTCCTCGGGTGACACCACCGTGAACAGCACCTCGCGCCCGGGGCTCCAGAAGCCGTAGTTCCCCGCGCGGCGCAGCACGTTGAAGATCACGAACGCGCTCACGGCACTCGCCGCCGGAATAAAGCCCAGCGTGGTGAAGCCGATGATGCTCATGACCGGCAGGATGGAGAGCGTCACCGCGACCCCCAGCCACTTGATGATGCGCCCGGTGATGAACAGCTGGGCGAGCACCGTGAGCGTCTGCACCGTGAGATCGATGCGGGCCAGAAACGCCGTGCGCGCGCCTCGATCGGCGAACGCCGCCTTCACGATCTCGGCCTGCTGGAAGTACAGCACGGTGGTGCCGATCGTGAACATCAGCATCGCGAAGCAGATGCCGATCATGTAGCCGCTGCTCAGCACGTGCGTGATGCCGCTCCACGCCGTGCCTCCCACGCTCCCCTGGCGCGCTTCGCGCTCGCGCGTCTCGCCGCGAAAGCTCACCGGAAAGCGGTTGACGCACTGCACTGTGCTTTCGAGCATCACCCAGGAGATCAGCACGAGCACGCCGGTCCCGACGTGCTTGGCCAGCAGCGCCGTCACCAGCGAGCCGGCCATCGCGCCCACCGTGCCGCCCACGGAAATGAAGCCGTACAGGCGCTTGGCCTGCTCCGCGGTGAAGGTGTCGGACATGAAGCCCCAGAACACCGACACCACGAACAGGTTGAACACACTCGTCCAGATCCAGAAGACGGGGACGAGCCACCGCTCCGTGTGCGGCAGCCACGTGACCGCGGCCCCGAAGGCCAGCAGACAGGCGCCAAAGCAGCGATACACCACCGGGATGAACCGCCGCACCGGCACGCGCGCCACAAAGCCCGCCGAGATCGGCTGCAGCACCAGCGTGGTGATCAGCGTGCCGGTGAAGAGCCACGGCAACGTGCCCACGCCGGCCGCCACACCCAACGCATCGCGGATGGAGCGCAGAATGAAATAGCTCGCCAGCAGAAAGAAGAAGAAGACGAAGGCCAGCAGCGTGGCCTTCCATTCTCCCGCTTCCACCGTGACGAGCTTTTCGATCTGGCGGCGGATCACGCGCGGCGGCCGGTTAGCTCAGCATCAGCCGTGCGCGGCATGCCACTCCTTGAGCACCTGCACTTCCTTCTCCGGCGCGAGCCCGGCCTTGAGCGCGGCTTGCCGCTCGGGAGGCTGCGCGTGGAAATACGTCAGCGTGTCGCGTGCCGTGTCGGCCAGTGGACGGAAAGTGAGCCCAGCCGCGAGCGCCTTGCTGATATTCATGCGCGCCCACCCCGCACTGTCGCCACGGGGCGGCATCCACACCGGCAGATCGGCGTACGGGCGCAACTTCCGCTCGAGCAGGAAGTCGGCATCCACCCACGTGAAGCGCGTGTTGCTCGTGGTGACCGCCTTGCAGCCATAGAGCATCTCGCTCACCGTGAGCCCCGCCCGCGGCCCCACCGTGTTGTACGTGCCCGTGGCATCCGCTTCGCACAGCCGCACGATGAATTCGGTGAGATCGCGCTGATCAATGAACGCCACCGGATCGTCCGGCGTCCCCGGGGCGAGCATCTCGCCGCCCTGCTCCACGCGAATCGGCCAGTACGAAAAGCGGTCCGTGAGATCACCGGGGCCCACGATCAGCCCCGGGCGCACGACGAGCGTCTTGTCGTCGCCAAACACCGCCTTGGCTTCCTGCTCGCACTTCACCTTGAGCGGGCCATACGCCGCCTTGGGGGGCTCGGCGTCCGCCGGTGCCGGGTCGTGCAGCAGATGCGTATCGGTTTCGGTGATGCCGATCGGGCCGCGGCTCTTGTACGTGCTGAGCGTGCTCACGAACACATACTTCTTCACGTTCGGCGCGAGCACCGCGCCCGCCTCGCGCACCCACCGCGGGATCTGCGTGGGATTGTCGATCACCACATCCCACTGCCGCCCCTTGAGCGCCGCGTAGCCATCGGGCGCGTTGCGATCGCCGATGAGCTTCTCGACCTTGGGGAACAGCCCGGGGTTGGTCTTGCCGCGATTGAAGAGCGTGACCTTGTGGCCGCGCGACATCGCGTACTCCACCTGATGCGGCCCGATGAATCCGGTCCCGCCGAGAATGAGAATCTTGAGCGGCTTGGGCGGCTGCGGCGAGAGGGCCATGGTTACTTCCCGCTCTTCGCGTGCCACGCGGCCAGGACCGCCTTCTCCTTGTCGGGCGCGATGCCCGCGCGCGCCTTCTCCTGCTCATCGGCCGGTCGCGACTTGTACCAGTCGAGCGTCGTCTTGGCCGTGTCGGCGAGCGGGCGGAAGGTGAGCCCGGCCGCGTACGCCTTCTGGCAGTTGACCTGCATGAAGCCGAGCGTCGGCCCCATCGCCGGCTGCCACACCGGCATCTCGCTCCACGCGCGCACCTTCTGCTCGGCGAGGAACTCCGCCGGCACCCAGGTGAACTTGGCATCGCTCGTCGTGACCGCCTTGATGCCATAGAGCATCTCGGCCATCGTCGTCGGACTCTTGGGACCGGTCGCGTTGAAGGTGCCGATGACGTGGTTCTCGCCGTTGCGCACGATCCATTCGCTCAGATCGTGCACGTCCACGTACTGCACGGGATCATTCGGCGTGCCGGGCGCCATCATTTCCCCGCCCTTGTCGATGCGCACCGGCCAGTAGCTGAAGCGATCGCTCAGGTCGCCCGGACCCACGATGAGGCCAGGGCGCACGATGGTCAGCTTGTCTTCGCCGAACTGCGTCTTGGCCTCGATCTCGGCGCGCACCTTGTTCGGGCCGTACGCACTCGCGTCGTTGCTCGCCCAGATCGCCTCGGCACCCGGCGCATGCAACGGGCCGTTCTCATCCATCCCCGGCTTCGAGTAGTCGCTGAAGACCGAGATGGTGGAGACGAAGATGTACTGCCCCACGCGCCCCTTGAGCGCTTCACCGGCGTCACGCACCCACGCCGGATTGCGCACGGGATTGTCGATCACCACATCCCACGTGCCCTTCTTGAGCGCGTCGTGCCCACCGGCCACGTTGCGATCGCCAATCAGGCGCGGGACCTTCGGAAAGAGCCCCGCGTTGGTCTTGCCGCGGTTGAACAGCGTGACCTTATGCTTGCGATCCAGCGCATACTGCACCTGCTGCGGGCCAATGAAGCCCGTGCCGCCGAGGATGAGAATGCGCAGCGGCTTCGGCTGCGCCTCACCCGTCTCCGGGCGAGACGCGAGCGGGCGCACGCCGTCGGCAGTGAACGCCTGTGCCACGCCGGGCATGCCGAGCCCGATGGCACCGCCCAGCAGGGCCGACGACTTGAGGAACGTGCGACGATCGAGCGACATGAGCAGTCGGGTCAGGGAGTGATGACGGCGTGCTGACGGCGTGTGATTACGGCGTGATCTTGCGATCGAGCTGCTGAATGGTCTTGGTGGACGCCGGCCGTTCCTTCTTGAGACGCGCCGACACCGCTTCGGCGCGCTCGAGGACGCGCAGCACATTGCCGCCGGCCACGCCGGTGATCTCGGCGTCGGTCCAGCCGCGCTTCACCAACTCGGCGAGCAGATCCGGATACTTGGAGACATCCTCGAGCCCCTTCACGGTTTCGGTGATGCCATCGTAGTCGCCACCCATGCCAACGTGTGCGGCGCCCGCGACCTGCTTGATGTGATCCATATGGTCGGCCACATCGGCAATCGTGGCCATCGGCGTGGGATGCGACTCGCGCCACGCCGCCACCGCCTTGAACTGCGCATCGTTGTCGTTCGGGAACTTCTTCGCGATCGAATCGCGCATGGCGGTGAGTGCCTTGTCGTAGTCGGCGACCGCCTGCTTCACGAAGCCGGGCACGAACGTCACCATCACCACACCGCCATTCTTGGGCAGGCGGGCGAGAATGCTGTCGGGCACGTTGCGCGGCACATCCGTGATGGCGCGCGAGCTCGAGTGCGAAAAGATCACCGGCGCTTCGGTGGTGGTGAGCGCGGCGCTCATCACCCCCGGGCTCACGTGCGACAGGTCCACCAGCATGCCCAGCCGGTTCATCTCGCGCACGACTTCCTTGCCGAACGGCGTGAGCCCGCCGTGCACCGCCTTGTCATTCGCGGCGTCGGCCCAATCGAGCGTCACGTTGTGCGTGAGCGTCATGTAGCGCGCGCCGAGATCGTAGTACGCGCGCAGCGCGCCCAGCGAATTCTCGATCGCGTGGCCGCCTTCCATGCCGAGCAGCGAGCCGATCTTCCCCTGCGCATACGCCTTGCGCACGTCAGCGGCGGTGAACGCCGGCATGAAGACGTCGGGATACTTGGCAATGATGCGCTTGGCGATATCGATCTGCTCGAGCTGCACGCGGGCGTATCCCGAGTCGCGAATCTCCCCCGGGATGTAGACCGACCAGAACTGCCCGCCCACCTGCCCTTTGCGCAGCCGGGCGATATCGGTCATGCCGCGCGTCTGTCGGCGCAGGTTGTACGCCTCCACATCGCGCGGCGTCTCCTTCTCTTCGCGCAACGCCCACGGCAGATCGTTGTGTCCGTCCACCAGCGGCGAGGTCCGCAGCAGCTTGCGCACATGCGCCACGCGCGCGGCAAGAGAAGAGTCCCGATACGGCTGCGCGGCCTTCTGCGCCCCCGCCGTCGCGGTGAACCCACCACCCACAACCAAGAACCCGAAACCCAGAACCGATCGGTTCAACACCCGCCTCAGCATCCCAGTCGCTCCAGGTAATGCGGCAGCATCTTCCTCCACCACGGCCAGTCATGATTCACATCATGCCCCCACAGGTCGAAGATGTGGCCAATGCCCTTGCGGTCGAGCAGATCGTGGAACTCGCGCGTGCGCTCGGGCTTCTCGTACGCGCCCTGCCCGCTCACGATCGCAATGCGGGAGTGGTGCCGCAGCTGATCGAGGCTCCACCCCTCGAGGTTCGCCACGTACCACATCGGGTTGTTGAAGTAGCAGTTGTCGTCGCTGTAGCCCTTGAAGTAGCTGACCGCGAGATCGAAGAACCCGCTCATGCCGATCACGCCGCCAAAGAGATCGGGGCGACGGAAGAAGGCGTTCGCGGCGTGGAAGCAGCCGAAGCTCGCGCCCGTCGTGATCGCGCGTGCGCCGCCGTCGCCGCAGGCATGCCGGATATACGGCACGACTTCGTCTTCGACGTACCGCGAGTAGAGCGCCTGCCGACGCGCCGCTTCGGGGACCGGGAGCGACCGATCCATCCAGGCGAGGCGGTTGATGCTGTCGATCGAGAAGACGCGAATGCGCCCCTGCTGCAGCAGCGGCTCGATCGCCTTGATCAGCCAGAAGCGCTCGTTCTCGAGGAAATCGGCGGCGGCGGTGGGGAAGAGCAGTACGGGCTGACCGCGCCAGCCGTACTGCACGATGGGCATCTCAAGGCCGAGGGCCGGGCTGCGCCAGCGATCGATGCGCTTGGGCAGATGGGGATCAACGAAGTGCATCCCATAAGCTCGCCCCGGAGGGCGAGCCTACGCCAGCGCTTTCGTAAAGCAGAACTTCCGACCGATCGACAGCTCGGAGCGCGAGATCGACCGGTAGCGCGCGATCTTCTCGGGGTAGATCTCGATGCTGGTGAGCGTGTACCCCATCTTGAGGAACAGCTGCTCGGCCAGGGAGATCGCGAAGAGCTCATCGTGCCCCCGCTCCCGCGCCAGATGCTCGGCGGCGGTGATGAGCACCTGCCCGAGCCCCTTCCCCTGACAGTCGGGTGCGACCGCCAGCGAGACGAGCTCGACCAGCGAGGGCGAGTACTCGTCCAGCGCCACCTGCCCCAGAATGCTCCCGTCCTCGCCGCGGATCACCTGATAGTCCTGCAGGTGCGCCGTCACGAACGCCTCGCTCCGCCGCAGCGTGAGGCCATCGGGCGCGTACAGGTTGTTGAGCGTGACGATCGCCGGGATGTCGCGCTCCTCGGCGTGGTGCACCAAGACCCCGCCAATGGTGAGCGGGGCCGGTGGGGGCGGTTCGTGAACGACCTCGACGTCCGCGTCGGCGCGGGCGTCCAGCATCGCATCGCTCACGGGCGGCTCAGCGCGTCGCGTAAACGCGCGTCTTCCCCGATTTCTCGAAGAGAATGACGTCGTAGGGCGGCTGCGGCCCGGGCTGCTGCATGCCGGGCGCCTTGTTCGGCATCCCCGGCGCGGCCAGGCCGCGGGCGTTGGCCGGCTTCTCGGTCAGGAGCTTCACGATGAGATCAGCCGGGACGTGTCCTTCGACGACGTAGGTCCCGACCCGTGCCGTGTGGCAGGAGCCGAGCGCCTCGGGCACGCCGAAGGACGCCTTGACCGTCTGCATGTCCGAGGTGTCATGCGACTTTACGGTGAAGCCGTTCTTCTCGAGGTGTTTCACCCACTCCTTGCAACAGCCACAGCCGGCATCTTTATAGACGTTGACCTCCGGCAGGGGGGCCGCCGCCGCAAGCAGCGGGCGGGCCAGGGCGCCACCGGCCACGAAGGCCGCGGCCGTTCCGAGAAAGGCGCGGCGGCTCTGCGCGGCGCCAAAGGCAGGAGTGTGCATGGGCGAAGTATATCGCGAGCGGCGCGGAGAGGTACCGGAGAATACCTGACATCGGCGTGGGAGACCTTTCGGGGGATTTCGGACTCACGAGTCCGCCGTTTCGTCCAAAATCTTGACAAAGCGGCTCCCCGCCCGCTGCCGACACTCTCAGCCGGTCGGGATGCTTGCCCGGCCGTTCGAACCGGCGACGCTGTCGGCCATCTGATGTTCCGCGGACCCGTCTGTCCGCCTCGCCGTGATTGCCATGGCTATGCAGTCTGTCCTCGGTCGGAGCCGCGTTGGCGCCGACCGTCTCCTTGGTGTGGTCCTCCTTGCCCATCTGCCGGTCGCCCTGCTCCTGGGGGCGATCTACCAGGCGTGGACGTCCGCCCTCCTTGTGGGCGGCCCCCTGGCGCTGGGCGCCTTTGCCCTCTCCCGCGCGCGCGCTGGCGCCCCCCTCACGCGCCACCTGCTGGCGGTCGCGTTCATGGGGTTCAGCGCCCTGTTCATTCATCAGTCGCGGGGGCTGATCGAGCTCCACTTCCACGTCTTCGCGTCGCTGGCCTTCCTGCTGGCCTACCGGGATTGGAAGGTGCCGGTCGTCGCGGCCGGGGTGATCGCGGTGCACCATGTGCTCTTCCACGTCCTGCAGCTGAAGGGTGTGGGCGTCTACCTGCTGAACCACAGCCAGCACGGCACGATGATCGTGGCCGTCCACGCGGCGTTCGTCGTGTTCGAGACGGCGGTGCTGGTGTTCCTGGCGCGTCAGCTCGAAGCGGAAGCGACCCAGACGCAGGCGGTGTTCGAATCGCTGGACGCGCTGGGCGAGGGGCGGACGGATGTGGTGCCGGCCGGTGAGGGGGTGGCGGCGGCGCTCCGCACGGTCATCGGGGCGGTTGAAGCGCTCGATGTGCACGCGGCCGAACTCGGGCACGCGGTGGCCGAACGCCGGGCGATGCGCCAGACGAGCGACCGGATCCTGCAGGGCACCTTTGGGTCGGTGGCCGCCCGGATGACCGAAAGCGCGGCGCTGGTCGAAACGCTGCGCGTGCAGAACGACGCCACGCAGGAGGGGACCCGTCGGTTCCTCGCGGCGCTCACGCCGATGGTGCGCGCGATGCGCGACGGCGATCTGTCACGGGCCCTGGGTACCGGGTACGGTCCGGAGTATGATCGCACCGCTGCCGACATGAACGAGGCAGTTGAAGGCCTGCAGAGCGCCATCAGCAAGCTTCATGCGTCCGCCGAGCAGATTGACGGGGCGGCCGGCGAGATCGCGGCCGGGTCGGATGCGCTGGCCCGGGTGACCTCGGAGCAGGCAGCCACGCTGGAGCAGATCACCGCCAGCCTCGCCGAACTCGCGAGCCTGGGGCAGTCCACGGCGTCGAATGTTCGCGAGGCGCAGGCCACCACCCACAGCGCCAGCCAGTCCGCCCAGGCCGGCGTGTCGGGGATGGAGCGGCTGCTGACCGCCATGGAGCAGACGAAGACGGCGGCGCGGGAGACGGCCAAGATCGTGAAGACGATCGACGAGATCGCCTTCCAGACCAACCTGCTGGCGCTCAACGCCAGTGTGGAAGCGGCGCGCGCCGGCGATGCCGGCCGTGGCTTTGCGGTCGTGGCCGACGAGGTCCGGGCGCTCGCGATGCGGGCGGCCGACGCGGCGCGGACCACCGCCACCCTCATTGAAGAGGCCGTGCAGCGTGTCGAAGGGGGCGCCGCCATCTCCGGCGAGGTCGGCGTGCAGCTCGGCGAGGTCGCCCGCCAGATCAGCAGCGTGCAGGCGGTCATGCAGGAGATCGGCAACGCCGCGAGCTCCCAGCAGGAGGGGCTCGCCCAGATCCGCGACGCCGTGACCAGCCTCAACGGCACGGTGCAGCAGGCGGCGGCGAACGCCGAGGAGTCGGCCAGCGCCGCCCACGAACTGGCTGCCCAGGCCGAAGCCCAGATGGGGCAGACCGGGCGGTTTGTGGTGGCGCCGAGGGGAGGGGTGGCGAAAGCCGCGTAAGACCCAAAACGCACAACCAAAAACCCGGCACCCTGAACTGATCAGTTCAGGGTGTCGGGTTTTTGGTCGTGGGTCCTGGGTTTTTCAATTCTCCCCCACCGTATCGGGTATTCCCCGACGCTTTCCCAAGAGCCTCCCGACTCAGCCAGCGGAGTCCACGACCTACACTCTCCGGCAACGTCCCACACTCCCCCTTTGCCCGAGGGCAACTGATGACCCCCGCTACCAGCGCGGCGCCGGATGCGGCCGTGCCGCGTGCGTCGGCCGCCACGCTCGACCGCTTCTCGTACGATGACGACATCGTGCGGAAGTTCCTCTTCGCGACCCTGATCTGGGGCGTGGTGGGGATGACGGTGGGGCTGCTGATCGCACTGCAGCTCGCCAACCCCTTCTTCAACTTCAATACCCAGTACCTGGCGTTCGGCCGGCTTCGCCCCCTCCACACGAACGCGGTCATCTTCGCGTTCGCCGGCAACGCCTTCTTCATGGGCTGCTACTACAGCACCCAGCGCCTGCTCAAGGCGCGCATGTTCTCCGACGCCCTGTCCCGGTTCCACTTCTGGGGCTGGCAGGCGATCATCGTCTCCGCCGCGCTCACGCTCCCCTTCGGCTTCACGCAGGCCAAGGAATACGCGGAGCTCGAGTGGCCCATCGATATCGCCATCGCGGTCGTGTGGGTCGTCTTCGCGGTCAACTTCTTCGGCACGATCGTCAAGCGGCGCGAACGCCATATCTACGTGGCGCTCTGGTTCTACATCGCGTCGATCGTCACCGTCGCCATCCTGCACATCTTCAACAACCTGTCCATGCCGGCCGGGGCGCTGAAGAGCTACAGCATCTACGCCGGCGTGCAGGACGCCTTCATGCAGTGGTGGTACGGCCACAACGCCGTCGCGTTCTTCCTCACGACGCCGTTCCTGGGCCTGATGTACTACTTCATGCCCAAGGCCGCCGAAGGGCCGGTGTTCAGCTACAAGCTGTCCATCCTGCACTTCTGGTCGCTGGTCTTCATGTACATCTGGGCCGGCCCGCACCACCTGCACTATACCGCGCTCCCTGAGTGGGCCTCCACCCTCGGCATGCTCTTCTCGGTGATGCTCTGGGCGCCGAGCTGGGGCGGCATGATCAACGGCCTCCTCACGCTGCGTGGCGCGTGGCACAAGGTGGCGCAGGATCCGATCCTCAAGTTCTTCGTCGTCGGCGTGACGGCCTACGGCATGTCGACGTTCGAAGGCCCGATGCTCTCCATCAAGAGCGTCAACGCCCTCGCCCACTACACCGACTGGATCATCGCGCACGTGCACACCGGCGCGCTGGGCTGGAACGGCTTCATGACGTTCGGCATGGTGTACTGGCTGCTGCCGCGCCTCTTCCAGACGCAGGTCTACAGCAAGCGGGCGATGGAGCTGCACTTCTGGATCGCGTCGGTGGGTATCGTGCTCTACGTCGTGGCGATCTACAGCGCCGGCGTGACGCAGGGGCTCATGTGGCGCGCGTTCGATGAAACCGGGCGCCTGCAGTATCCCGACTTCATCGAGACCGTGCTCAAGCTGATGCCGATGTACTGGATGCGCGTGGTGGGTGGCGCGTTCTACATCACCGGCATGGGCATCTTCGGGTGGAACATCTTCAAGACGTGGGCCACGCGCCCGGCCAAGTACGAGGTGCCGGTCATCGAAGCGGCGCCGCTCGCGCCCAAGTACGTCGAAACGCACCCGGTGACGCCGGCCGCCACCGCGTGGGGCCGCTTCAATCAGGTGCAGTGGCATCGCGCCTGGGAGCGCGCGCCGATGCTCTTCACGGTGCTCACCGTGGTGGCCGTCGCTGTGGCGTCGCTCTTCGAGATCCTGCCGACGTTCCTCATCAAGTCGAACGTGCCGACCATCGCGAGCGTCAAGCCGTACACGCCGCTCGAGCTGGCCGGCCGCGACATCTACATCAGCGAAGGGTGCTTCAACTGCCATTCGCAGATGATCCGCCCCTTCCGCTACGAGACCGAGCGCTTCGGCGAATACTCGAAGCCCGGTGAGTCGGTGTACGAGCATCCGTTCCTTTGGGGCTCGCGCCGCATCGGCCCCGATCTCGCGCGTGAGGGCGGCAAGTATCCGAACCTCTGGCACGTGCGGCACTTCGAGAATCCGCGCGCCGTCACGGCCAAGTCCATCATGCCGGCGTACTCGCACTTCCTCACCGAGCCGCTCGACTTCGACGTGATCCAGAAGCGCGTCGATGCGATGGCGATGGTGGGAGTGCCCTACGGCGACGCCGTGAACAAGGCGCCGGCTATGGCGCGCGCGCAGGCCAAGGACGTCGCCGCCGCGATCGCGTCGGAGGGCGGTCCGAAGGGACTCGAAGACAAGAAGATCGTGGCCATCGTGGCCTACATGCAGCGGCTCGGCCGCGACATCAAGGTCACGGCGACGGCCTCGGCGCCGGCCGTCGGCCGCAGCGGTGGGAGCCACTGATGAAGCTCTCCGACATCATGGCGGCCGCCGGCCTGTCGTTCTACGCGCAGGTCGCGCTGGTCCTCTTCCTCATCGTCTTCGTCGCAATTGCCATTCGCACCTTCCTTCCTTCGCGCAGCCGGGAGCTCGATGAAGCGGCCCGGCTGCCGCTGGAGGATGGACCGGTGCTTCGCCCCAGCCTGCAGGAGCGCTGATCCATGGCCGGCCCAACCAACGACAACATGCAGGACAAGCTGCTGGATCACACCTACGATGGGATCCAGGAGTATGACAACCCCATGCCGCGCTGGTGGCTCAGCACCTTCGCCGGCACGATCATCTTCTCCGTCATCTACTACTTCAACGTGGGCCCCATCGGGATCGGCAAGGGGCGCATCGCGGAGTACGAAGCGGACATGAAAGCCTATGCCGCGGCGCATCCGGCGCCCACCGGCGATATCTCCCCCGACCAGCTCAACGCGCTCATCGCCGACAAGAGCAAGGTCGAGGCCGGTAAGGCCGTCTTCACCACGACCTGCGCGTCGTGCCACGGCCCCGATGGCGGGGGGCTCATTGGTCCCAACCTCACCGACAAGTTCTGGATTCATGGCGGCCAACCGGCCGACATCTACAAGACGGTCGTGAACGGCGTGCTCGAGAAAGGCATGCCCAACTGGGGCAAGATCCTCAAGCCCGATCAGGTCCAGGCCGTGACCGCGTATGTCGTGTCGCTCAAGGGCACGACGCCCGCCAACCCCAAGGCACCGCAGGGAACACCGGTCGAGCCGTGACGCAGACTGCAGCACCCCCAAGCGTGGGGAGACGGGTTCTCCCCACGCTGAACGAAGACGGCAGCCGCCGCTGGATCCGCCCCAAGCCCTCACACGGCAAGTGGTGGCAGCGGCGGCAGGCGGTCGCCTACTTCCTCATGGCGATCTTCTTCGCCGCGCCGCATCTGCGCATCTTCGGCAAGCCGGTCTTTCTCATGGACCTGCCGCGCCGTCAGTTCACGCTGATGGGCTACACGTTTCTGCCCACCGACACGCTGCTGTTCATGTTCACGCTGGGCAGCGGCGTGATCGGCATCTTCCTGCTCACCGCCCTCTTCGGCCGCGCCTGGTGCGGCTGGGCGTGCCCGCAGACGGTCTATCTCGAGTTCCTCTTCCGCCCCATCGGCCGCTGGTTCGATGGCGGCTACACGCAGTCGCGCGCGCTCGACAAGCAGGGCGCGTGGTTCACGCCGCGTCGCATCGGGAAGTACGTCACGTTCTTCCTCATGGCGCTGCTCGTGTCGCACACGTTCCTCGCCTTCTTCGTCGGCACCGACCAGCTCTATGACTGGATCCTGCGGCCGCCCGCGGAGCATCCGAGCGCGTTCTTCTTTGTCGTGCTCTTCACCGGCATCGTCTGGTTCAACTTCACCTACTTCCGTGAGCAGACCTGCCTCATCGTCTGTCCCTACGGCCGCTGGCAGTCGGCGCTGATCGACCGGCAGAGCGTGATCGTCGCCTACGACTACAATCGCGGAGAGCCGCGCGCCCTGGGCGCGAAGAACCGCGACCCCAACGCCGGCGACTGCATCAGCTGCAACGCCTGCGTGCAGACGTGCCCCACCGGCATCGATATCCGTAACGGCCTCCAGATGGAGTGCGTGCACTGCACGCAGTGCATCGATGCCTGCGACGAGATCATGACGAAGATCGGCAAGCCCACGGGGCTCATCCGCTATTCGTCGCAGGACGAGATCGCCGGCCAGCCCAAGCACTTCCTGCGCCTGCGCACGGTGCTCTACCCCATCGTGCTCACCATCCTGCTCGGCGGGCTCGGGACGGCGATGTTCCTCAAGGAACCGGCCGATCTCACCGTGCTGCGCGGCCTGGGCGATCCGTTCACCGTCGAAGCCGACGGGCGCATTGCCAATCAGCTGCGCATCAAGATCACCAACCGGCGCGGCGATCCGATGGCGTACACCATCGTCCTCGACAGCCTGGGGACAACGGGGGCGCGCGCGGAGGAGATCACCGTCGTCACCCCCGACAACCCGATGCAGATCGCGTCGGGTGCCACCAAGAGCACCACCGCGTTCGTCCTGCTCCCCGCGCGCGCCTTCGCGGCCGGGGAGAAGTGGATCTGGATCTCCGTGTCCGACGCGCGTGGCTACCACGAAACCGTGAAGTACCGCCTGCTCGGACCCACCGGCGGCGTCACGCCCAGCAAGTGAGCACCCCATGAAACCAGGCATGGCATGGCCGGTTGGTGTCAGCGTCATCCTTGGCCTCACGGTCGCCGCGAATCTCTGGGTGATGAAGGTCGCCAACAACGATCCGTCGTTTGCGATCGAGCCCGACTACTACAAGAAGGCGGTGAACTACGACTCCACCATGGCCCAGCAGCGGACCAACGCCACGCTCGGCTGGATCGTCGGCACGCAGTTCGCGCCGATCGGCAACGGGAAGGCCACGCAGCTCACCGTCACCCTGCGGGATGCGCAGGCGGTGCCGCTTACGGGAGCCCACGTCGCCATCATGACGCGCTTCAACGCGCGCGCGAACGACACGCTCACGGCGGTACTGACCGAATCACAGCCCGGGCTGTACACCGCCGCGCTCCCGATCGCGCACAGCGGCGAGTGGGAGGTACGGGTCGACGCCACGCGCGACGGAGCGAAGTTCTCGTCGAGCACGCGCGTCACCGCCGTGCGCGAAGTGGCCGCGTCGCCGGCCAACTCCGCGGGTTCGCTGCAATGATCACCACCACTGCCGGCGTGCTGGTCGCCAGTCTGGTCGGCAGTGTGCACTGCGCCGGCATGTGCGGCGGTTTCGTCTGCTTCTATACCGGATCGTCTCCCGGTACCGAAGCCGCCGCGCTCCGGGCGCATGCGATGTATCACGCCGGTCGGCTGACGTCGTATCTCACGCTGGGTGCCGTTGCCGGCCTGGTGGGCGCCCAGGTCGCGCAGGCGGGTGCGCTCGTGGGCGTGAGCCACGCCGCCGCGATCGTGGCCGGTGTGCTCATGGTTGGCTGGGCGCTCAGCACCATCGCGGCGCAGCGCGGCGTCGCGGTCGGGCGCTTTGCCGTGGGGGCGCCCGCCGCGCCCGAGGCCTGGCAGCGGGCGCTGGGCCGCGTGCTGCAGGCCGTCCGCTCGCAACCCATGAGCGTGCGCGCCGGAATGACCGGCCTCTTCACCACCCTGCTCCCGTGCGGCTGGCTGTACGTGTTCGTGGCCACCGCCGGCGGCACCGGCAGCGTGCGCACGGCAATCGCCACGATGGCCATCTTCTGGCTCGGCACGGTCCCCGCCCTGCTCGCCGTGGGCGTCGGAGCGCAAAAGCTGCTGGCCCCGTTCCGCCGCCGCCTCCCCGCCTTCAGTGCGGTGGTGGTGCTCATCATGGGCCTGCTCTCGATGTCCGGACATCTCACCACGGCGGCCGATCACGCGTCGCACCTGATGGCGCAGGAGGCGATGCACCATGAGCACTGAGGCGATGCGACTCGCGACGCCGGCGGTCGCCGCACCCGCCGACGTCGCCTGCGCCCACTGCGGCCTGGCCGTGCCGCCCGGACTCGTAGAACACGGCGCCGAGCGGCAATTCTGCTGCACCGGCTGCCACACGGCGTTTGCCATTCTGCACGAGCACGGACTCGACAGCTACTACGGCTTCGCTGAACGTCGGGAAGCGCCGGTGCGCGCCACCGGCCGCTCGTATGAGGAGTTCGATCACCCGGCGTTCAGTGCGCTGTACGTGCAGGCGCTGCCCAACGGCCTCGCACGCACCGAGCTCTATCTCGAAGGCGTGCACTGCGCGAGTTGCGTGTGGCTCGTCGAACGCGTGCCGCTGCTGCAGGCCGGCGTGGCCCGCGCCGAGCTCGATGTGCGCCGCTCGCTCGCCGCGGTGGAGTGGGATCCGGCCGTGGTGCCGCTCTCGGCGATTGCGCGCGCGCTCGATACGCTGGGCTATCCGCCGCACCCCTTCCGCGGTGTGGCGCGCACGGAGATGCGGCGCAAGGAAGACCGGGCGATGCTGGTACGCATCGGGATCGCCGGCGCCATCGCGATCAATGTGATGCTGGCCGCGCTAGCGCTCTATTCGGGCGAAGTGAACACGATGGAGGCGCAGTACACGCACTTCTTCCGCTGGATCAGCTTTGCGCTCATCGTGCCGAGCTTCTGGTGGCCGGGGCGCGTGTTCTTCACCGGCGCACTGGCCTCGGTGCGGACGAAGTCGTTGCACATGGATCTCCCCATCGCCATCGCGCTGGCGGCGGGGTTCGTGCGCGGCGCCATCAACACGGTGACCGGCACCGGCCCGGTCTACTTCGACGGGCTGGCCATTCTCATCTTTGCGCTGCTCGTGGGCCGCTTCCTGCAGCAGCGGGGCCAGCGACTGGCGGCCGACGCCGCGGAGCTGCTGCACGCGATCGCGCCGAGCACGGCCCGCATTGCCGACGGGGAGCAGGTACGGGAGATCCCCGCCGAGGCGCTGCTCCCCGGGATGACGCTCGATGTACGAGCTGGCGACACGTTCGCCGCCGATGGCGTCATCGTGCGTGGGCATTCGAGTGTGAATGCCGCGCTGCTCACCGGCGAATCGCGCCCCACGAGCGTGAGCGAAGGCGCCACGGTCTTTGCCGGCACGCTCAACGTGGAAGCGCCGGTGCGGGTGCGCGTGGAGCAGGCCGGCGAGACGAGCCGCATTGCGAAGCTGCTGCGTCAGGTGGAAGAGAGCGCCCAGCGCCGCGCGCCCATCGTGCAGTACGCCAACCGGCTCGCCGGGATCTTTACCGCGATCGTGCTGGTCGCGGCAGCGCTGACGTTCGTGATCAAGGCGCAGCTGTCGCCGAGCGTTGCGCACCATGCGCTCGATGACGCCATCGCGCTGCTCATCGTGACCTGTCCGTGCGCGCTGGCGCTCGCCACGCCGCTCGCGATCACGGTCGCCGTGGGACGCGCCGCCGGCAACGGCATGCTCATCAAGGGCGGCGATGCCCTCGAGCTGCTCGCGACGCCGGGGACGCTGGTGCTCGACAAGACCGGGACCATCACCGAGGGACGCACCGCACTGGTGGCGTGGCAGGGCGCCGAGTGGGTGAAGCCGCTGGTCCTCGCGCTCGAGGAAGGGTCGTCGCATCCGTTGGCCGATGGCTTCCGCCGCGCGTGGGCGGGGCTACCGGTCCCGGTGGTGACCGCGTCGCGCCACGTGGCGGGGGGTGGCCTTGAGGGGGAGATCGACGGGCGGGTGGTGCGCATCGGCTCTCCGCGTTTTGTGGCCGACGGCACATCCCAGGTCGATCCCCTGATTGGCGCGTCGCTCGACGCGGTGGACCGGACGCTGACGCCGGTGCATGTCAGCGTCGATGGCGTGCTCGTTGCAGTAGCGGGGATGGGCGATCGTGTGCGTGAAGACGCCGCCAGGTCGCTCCAGCAGTTGCGGGCACGCGGGTGGCGGACCGTGATGCTGAGTGGGGACACTCCCGATGTGGTGGCATCGGTGGGTCGGGCGCTCGGGTTTGCCGCGCAAGACGCCATCGGTGCTGCTTCCCCCGAAGACAAGCTCGCGTTCATCGAGCGCGCGAAGCAGCAGGGGACGGTGGTGATGGTCGGCGACGGCGTGAATGACGCCGCGGCCATCGCGGCGGCGCATGTCGGCATCGGCGTCCACGGCGGCGCCGAAGCCTGCCTCGCCACGGCCGACATCTATCTCACGCGCCCGGGACTGTCCGCGCTCGTGGAGCTCACCGAGGGCGCGCGGCGTACGATGCGCGTCATCCGCCGCAACATCGCCTTCTCGGTCGCGTACAATCTCCTGGGGGCCGGCATGGCGGTCTTCGGCGTCCTCACGCCGCTCATCGCCGCCATCCTGATGCCCACCAGCTCCATCACCGTCGTACTCGGCTCCTGGTACGGCCACACGTTTGCGCGCCCGACCTCGCGCGCCGGAGGTGCCGCATGAGCGTGATCTTCATCGTGCTCCCCCTCGCCCTGCTCATCGTGGGCGGCGCCGTCGCCGCGTTCGTCTGGAGCGCCCGGAGCGGCCAGATGGATGATCTGGAGACGCCGGCGGTGAGGATGCTGCACGATTCCGACCGCTAGGACACCAAAAACCCACAACCCAACCCACAACCCAGAACCAAAAGCCCGAAACCCAAAACTGATCAGTTAAGGGTTTCGGGCTTTTGGTTCTGGGTTGTGGGTTTGCCTGCGGATGAGCCCGCCGCCGCCAGTTGTCCCCGCGGGCCGAGCCGCCAACTTTGTACCATGCCTCACACCCCCTCCCACCAATCCCACACCGGGCCGGAGCGGCGCCATAACCCGCGGCTCCGCGAGCTGGTCGATGAGATGCTGGCCTCCATTCGGGCCGCCGCCAATGTCGAGCTCTGGTCGCCCGAGGAACGGGCGCGCTATGAGGAGGACATGGAGCGCATCATGGCCAACGTCCGGTCCCAGGCGTTCCACGGCAGCAAGCGCGCCCGGCTGGATTAAGGGCCGTTCAGGCTAGCGGCGACCGCTTCGTGCCGTTGGTCCCGTCCGGCGCGTCTATTCTCACGTGAACCGCCGGAATTACTACCGCGTGCTGCATGTGCAGCCGGATGCCCCCGCCGAGGTCGTGCGGGCGGCGTATCGGGCGCTCATGGTCAAGCATCACCCCGATCAGGGGGGCGACCATGATCAGGCCGTCCTGCTGAACGAAGCGTGGGCCGTGCTGGGCGACCCCGTCCGCCGCGCCGCGTACGATGAAAAGCGCGCCCGCGCCGGCCATAAGCCGCGCACCGGCGCCGAAGCCCGCGGCTCGGCGGCGCCGCCGCCACCGCCCCGTCGGGACACGCCGCCGGCCAGTGCGCCGAATGTCCGCACCTGCCCCTTCTGCGGCGGCGGCAATCCCGTCAGCGAGCTCGCCTGCCTGCGCTGTGAGGTCCCCCTCACCCGCGTGCGCCCGGCGGCCCCCACTGCCGGACCGTCGGGCGACGACCGCCGCCGGCTCCCGCGCGTATCCCGCGCCGACTGGGGCACGATGAAGCTCCAGTGGCAAGGCGACGCGATCGACATCCGCCTCCGCAATCTGTCGCTCGAAGGCGTGAGCTTCTTCTCCGGCGCGCCGCTCGTCCCGCGCTCGCGCATCCGTCTCACCGCCGCCGCGTTCGACGCGGTGGTCGATGTGATCCGCTGCGAACGGAGCGGCAATATCTATGTCGCGCAGGGGGCGTTTGTGACGGTGCGGTTTGCGGCGAAAGGTGGGTTTGTCTATACCACGGCGTGAGTGGTGCGTGGTGAGGAACCCCCGAGAGTTCAGGGGGCAGAACGTCAGGGGGGAGAGCTCAGGACTGCCGCAGTCCTGAGCTCTCCCCCCTGATGCCTCCCGCCTGAGCTCTCAGGGGTTGCTATCCGCCCACTAGGTCTATCACTCCAGCATTACCAACGTCATCCCCCCCTCATGCGCGATCTTGAGCACCTGATCGCGCCCATGTCCGTCCGTCACCAGCTCCACGGTGAGCACGCCCGGCACGATGTGCGACAGGTGTGCGCCTTCGAGCGAGGACGCGCCGAACATCAGGGCGAGATCCCGGGACTGCGCGTCGAACGACAGCCCGACCAGCGGGAGGTGATGGCCGAGCGGCTTGATGCCGATGGCCCGCTGGCTCACCTCCACCGTGCAGCCGCGCCCGGTGTTGCGCACACTCAGCTCGAACAGTTCCGCGTCGAGCCGCTCCATCGAGAGCACGCGGGTGCAGTCGTTGAGGGCGGTGGCCTGAGCCCGCGCGGCGGCCAGCGTGCGCGCACTGCCCGGCACGCAGAGGAGTGAGCAGGGAGCGCTGCGGACAAGTTCCGCCGCCACGCTGCCCAGCACCATGCGGCGCAGGAAGCCATAGCCGTGGGTCGCCGTGACCATCAGGTCGGCTTCGGTGGCGGTGAGATGGTCCACAAGCCGCGTCGACGCGTTGCCGTCGAGCAGCAGCGAGGTGAACTGCATCCCGGGCCGCGCGAGTCGTTCTATCAGTTGCGCGAAGCTCGCCGCCGCCTGCTCGCGATACTCCCGAGCGAAATCGCGCAGCACCGGCCCGCTGTCGGTGAGCGTGGGCGCCACGTGCACCAGCTCCACGTGGGCATCCGGCGCCACGAGGTCGAGCGCGACCTGCGCGGCGTAAATGCTGAACACGCTGAAGTCGGTGGCGATCACGATGCGGCGGGGCAGCGCTTCGAGGGTGCGCTCCACCGCCAGCACCGGCGTCTCGCCCAGCTGCAGCAGGCGCAGCACCGATTCACCGCCGAGCACGCGCTCGAGCAGGCCGTGCCGCCCGCGCCCGACCACGATGAGTCGCGCGTCATGCGCTTTGGCCAGGTCGAGAATCTCACGGACCGGATCGCCGGTGCGCACCGTCACCGGCCACGGCGCGGCCGCCGGCACGAGGCGGGCCATCTGCGATTTCACCAGCGTCTCGCGCCCTTCGAGGACCTCAGGCGTGGGCACCACTGGATAGGGGACGGCATCGAAGGCGTACGTCGGCATCGCATTTGGACGGAGCGCACTGATGACCTGCACACTCGCGCCGGTGTGCAGCGCGAGGGCGCGAGCCATCGGGAATGCGGCATCCGATGCCGGGCTCGCGTCGCTGGCCACGAGCAGCGGGCCGGTCGGGGTCAGGACGGGGTCGAAGCGACTCAGGAACTCCGCGGAGCGGGTCGTGGTGGCGGTCATCTGCGCCTCCTTGGGGGGGAGCTGCACGATGCCGCTATGGGACGGGCGGCGAAAGCAGGAAAGTCTGCACACCGTGTAGGGGAGGGCTTTCCCCCCGCCGTATCCGTCTGCAGTTTGGGCCATCCTGTCTTTGAAGATGGTGCCATGAGCGTGCTGCCGAACCCACCGCGTCGTCCGCGTGACGACGAAATCGACGTCTGTGGCCTCTCCCACGCGGGAAAGGTCCGACGAGAAAATCAGGATCACTTCCTGATCGCGAACATCCATCAGCGCATGCAGGTGCTCAGCAGCAACCTCGTCAATGATGGCGAGAGCCTGCCTGACCACCCGCAGCGGCTCGCGCTGCTGGCGATGATCGCCGATGGCGTCGGCGGGGGTGTCGGCGGCGCCGAGGCGAGCGCCATCGCGCTGCAGGCCACGATGCGCTACGTCGAAAGCAGCCTCACCGCGTACTACGGCTCGGCGGATGGTCAGGGCGAATTCACCGCACTGCTTCAGGCGGCCGCGCAGCGCGCGCATGAGGCCGTGCGGGCCCATCGCGACGATCGCGGCGTGGCCGGCACCATGGCGACCACGCTCACGATGTATTTCGCCGTCTGGCCGTGGTATTACCTCCTGCAGGTGGGCGATTCGCGCTATTACGTGTGGCGCGACGGCGTGCTGCGGCAGATGACGCGCGACCAGACGATGGCGCAGGATCTCGTCGAAAGCGGCGTGCTCAGCGAAGCCGACGCCGCCCGCACGCCGCTGGCCCACGTCCTCTCGAGCGCGATCGGCGCCGACAAGTCGATGCCGGTGGTGACCAAGCACGCGTTCGACTGGAACAACCGCCACCTGCTCTGCTCGGACGGCCTCACCAAGCACGTCACCGATGCGCGCATCGGCGAGATCCTCGCGACGATGACGAGCGCGAAGCAGGCCGCCGAGCAGCTGCTCCAGGAAGCGCTGGACGGCGGTGGCAGCGACAACATCACCATCATCGTGGGCAAGTCCACGCCGCGGGACGCGTGATCGAGGCATTACGCACGGCGTTGGCTGGGCGGTATGACCTCCAGCGCGAACTGGGCGCGGGGGGCATGGCCACGGTGTATCTCGCGCAGGACGTGCGGCATGGACGCGAGGTGGCGATCAAGGTCATGCGGCCGGAGATCGCGCAGTCGGTGGGGGCGGAGCGCTTTCTGCGCGAAATTCAGCTCGCCGCCCGCTTGAGTCATCCGCATATCCTGCCGCTCTTCGATTCCGGCGACGCCGACGGCATGCTGTACTACGTGATGCCGCGCGTACGCGGCCGCTCGCTGCGCGATCGGTTGGATGAGGTGGCGGTGCTGCCGGTGCCGGAAGCCGTGCGCGTGGCGACCGAGGTCGCGGAGGCGCTGCATCACGCGCATGCGCACGGTGTCATTCACCGCGATATCAAGCCCGAGAACATTCTGCTGCAGGACGGGCACGCACTGGTCGCCGATTTCGGCATCGGCCGCGCCGTGGGCGAGTTGGGAGGCGAGACGCTGACGCAGGCGGGCGCGAGCCTGGGCACGCCGACCTACATGAGCCCCGAGCAGGCCGTGGGTGATCCGGTGGACGGCCGGAGCGATCTCTACGCGCTGGGCTGTGTGCTGTACGAAATGCTGGTGGGCGAACCGCCGTTCACCGGGCCGACGGTGCAGGCGGTGATCGCGAAGCGTTTCGTGCAGACGCCGGCCGACGTCGCGGGGCTGCGAGAGGGGATTCCCAAGCCGGTCGCCCGTGCGGTGCAGCGCGCGCTGGCGCGCACGTCGGTCGATCGCTTCGAGACCGGTGCGGCCTTCGCCGAGGCGCTGCGGGCTCCGGATGAAGCCGTGGCGCAGGCCGAAGAGCGGTCGATCGCGGTATTGCCATTCGCGAATCTCAGTACCGATCCCGACAACGAGTTCTTTGCCGATGGTATCACCGAGGAAATCCTCGGCGCGCTGGCCCAGAATCGGGAGCTGCGGGTGGCGGGGCGGTCGTCGAGCTTTGCCCTCAAGGGCAAGGGCTTCTCTGCCGAGGAGGCGGCCACGCGGCTCAAGGTACGGACCGTGTTGGAAGGATCGGTGCGACGAGCCGGCACGCGCGTGCGCATTGCCGTACAGCTGACCGATGCGTCGCGCGGCTACCAGATGTGGAGCGAGCGGTACGATCGCGACGCGGCCGATGTGTTCGCGGTGCAGGACGAAATCGCGCGCGCGATCGCCGGAAAGCTGGACGTGACGCTGGCGCGGCCGGCGGAGGCGATTGCGCAGCGCGGATCCACCGACTTGGAGGCCTACGACGCCTACCTCAAGGGGCGGGTATTGCTGGCGCGCCGCGGTGGCGCGGTGCACGAAGCGATTCGGTGCTTCGAGTACGCGCTTGCGCGCGATCCCGATTTCGGTCTCGCCTGGGCGGCGTTGGCCAACGCGTACGTCGTTCAGGGATACTGGGGGAATGTCGATCCCGCGGCGGTCAGTGGCCGCGTCCGGGAAGCGGTGAACAACGCTGTGCGACTCGCCCCCGGCGCCGCTGAAGCCCACGCGATCGAAGCGATGGCATCGCTCATGTTCGAGTGGAAGATTGACGCGGCCGAGCAGGCGTTTCAGCAGGCGATGGCGCTGGATCGGAACTACCTGCAGAGTGGCATGTGGTACTGGCAGTTCCTTCGAGCGCACATGTACGGCGAATGGGACCGCGCGGTCGCCGCGATGATCGCAATCGTGGAGCGCGACCCTCAATCAGCCATCATCGCCGGCGCCGTGGCGGTCCTGCTGGGCACCGCACGACAGGGTGATGAGGCGTTGCGATGGGTCGAACGAGCGGCCGCGCTCGATGCGAATGCCTTCCTGACGCACTTTGGGCGGCAGGTCGCCCATCTGGCGCGGCGCGACTACGACGCCGCCATCCACGCGAGTCAGGCCGCGCTGCTCGTCTCCGGCCGTCAGTCGAATGCGTTGTGCATGCTCGGGCTGGCACGCGCCGGCAGCGGCGACCATGAGGGCGCCCGGGATATCCTCAACGAAATGTTCGCGCGCGAGCGGCGGGAGTTCATGCCGTGCACGAACATGGCGGCGTTGGCGGCGGCCATTGGTGACCCCGAGCAGGCGATGCGCCTGGTCGAGACGGCCCTCGCGAGAAAGGAACCCACGTTGCTCGCGAACATGCTTGGCTGGCCCGGCTTCGAACCGCTGCAGCGCATCCCGGCGTTCGACGAAATCGTTCGCCGGGTGGGACTGCCGGGCTATGGCCGCTACCCGGTGAATCCGCTCGATCGGCCCACCTAGTTGCTGGCACCTCGGGCCCGCACGATCTCCAGTAGCACCAGCACATCCGCCATATCCTGCGGTCGCCCCGTCTGCTTGGATGCGATCAGCAGCGGGAGTGAGATCGTCGGCACCGGCACGCCGTCCACGTCGAACACCACGATATCGCGACTGGCGTCGTCCCAGCGCACGTTCCACGCGCGGGTGAGGACATCGACGTTCGGCGTATCCCCGATCATCGTGACCCCGCGCGCGAGCAAGGACTCGGCGTCCACCTCGCGTGCCACGCCGAAGGGCAGTGCGGCGAGCGCGTCCAGCACGCGCGTGGCGTTCTCGAACGTCGGTTCGATGAGCACATCGATATCGCGCGTCGCTCGCGATGTCCCCCAGAGCTGCATGGCCGTCGCGCCGACGACCATATAGTTCGCCTCGGCGGCATTGAGCAGCGCGCAGACGCGCGCGACGCGCGCCGTGGGTTCACTCACGCGCGCGCTGCCGCCGCCAGGCGGCGAACTCGGCATACGTCGCGAAGGTGCGCGGGGCGCTGGTTGGCGCGGTCCCGCTCGGGCCGAGCGTAACGACGTCCGCCTCCCCTTCACGGACGCGGTCGGATGCCGACAAGCGGAGATCCCGCGCCAGCTGCGCCTGGCGCGACGCATCGAGCGCCTGACTGAGCTGCTCAAAGGCCACGAACCGCCGAAGCGCCTCGCTCAGGACCCAGCTGCGGGACCGGCCGAGCCGCGCGGCGAGGGCGTCGGCCGCGGCCAGGTCGTCCGGCGGGATCGTGATGGCGATCTTGGCGGCTTTGGTCATACTGAATCATACCACATCATACCACATCGGGCAATCGGCGACGTCCCCGGCGCCGGATTGGCGACCGCCGCGAGCCACCGGTAACCTTGGGGCACCCCTCCACCGGCAGGTCATGAGTAGCGGAGTCTCCGAATCGTTCGCCAAGGCCCTGGAAGGCCGCTACGACCTCCAGCGCGAGCTGGGCGCCGGCGGCATGGCGACCGTCTACCTTGCCCGGGATGTGCGCCACAACCGCGACGTCGCCATCAAGGTGCTGCGCGGGGAGGTCGGGCAAGCCGTCGGACAGGAGCGCTTCGAGCGGGAAATCCAGATCGCGGCGCGACTGAGTCACCCGCATATCCTACCGCTCTTCGACAGTGGCGCGGCCGAGGGGCTGCTCTTCTACGTCATGCCGGTGGTGTCCGGCGAGAGCGTGCGCGATCGGTTGGATCGGGAGCGGCAGCTCAACGTGGCCGATGCCATTCGACTCGCCTGCGAGGTAGCGGGCGCACTCGACTACGCACATCGGCAGGGCGTGGTGCATCGCGACATCAAGCCGGAGAACATCCTGCTGCAGGACGGACACGCGCTGCTCGCGGATTTCGGGATCGGCAAGGCGCTGAGCGGTGTGCAAGGGGAACTCGTGACGCAGACCGGCGTCACGGTGGGCACGCCCGCGTACATGAGCCCCGAGCAGGCCGCCGGAGATGCCGTGGATGGACGCAGCGATCTCTATACGCTGGGGTGCGTCTTGTATGAACTGCTGGTCGGGGAGCCGCCGTTCACGGGGGCCACGACGCAGGCGATCATCGCCAAGCGCTTCGTACAGACACCGGCCGATGTCTCCGCGCTTCGCGACGCGGTGCCGCGCACCGTGGGGCGGGTGGTCAGTCGCACACTCGCGCGCGTACCGGCCGATCGCTTCGACACGGGAGCCGCGCTGGTGGCGGCGCTGCAGGCGTCGCTCACGCCTGAGCCGAGCGCTGTGGCGCGTGCCGCCGCGCCGGAGCGATCGCTGGCGGTGCTGCCGTTCATCAATCGCAGTGGCAACAGCGAGGATCAGTTCTTCAGCGACGGCCTGTCGGAAGATCTCACGACCGCACTCTCGGGCGTGCGCGGTCTGCAGGTGGCCTCGCGCACGTCGGCATTCCGCTATCGCGCGAGTGATCTCGATGTGCGGGATATCGGGGCGCAGCTCAACGTCGCCCATGTGTTGGAAGGCAGCGTGCGGCGGTCGGGGAGCAAGCTGCGGGTCACGGCGCAGCTGGCCGCGGCCGCGACCGGATACCAGCTCTGGTCGGAGCGCTTCGATCGGGAGCTCACCGACGTCTTCGAGATTCAGGATGAGATCGTGAGCGCCATCGTGAGCGCGCTGGTGCCCACACTGATGGCCGATGAGTCGTCAGCTCCCGTGCCACGGTCGGCCGCGCAGGGCACGGTCAACGCAGAAGCGTATGAGCTGTATCTGCGGGGGCGGCACCTGTCTCAGCAACGCTCGCCGGCAGCGTTACGCGCCGCCATTCAGGCCTTTACGCAGGCGGCGGCACTCGATCCCGCCTATGCGCTCGCGTACTGCGGGCTGGCAGACTGCTACGGCATTCTGCGCGTCTACGGGTGGACACGACGCGAAGAGAATGTCGATGCGGCACGCGCCGCGGTGGAGCGCGCGATGCAGCTCGCGCCGGATCTCCCCGAGGTGCAGTTCGCGCGCGGGTTCTTTCAGTTCTATTTCGAGCGACGCTGGGTTGACGCGGGGCCGTGGTTCGTCCGCGCCGAAGAGCGCGCGCCGCGCAATTCGCTCATCCAGATCTACAGCGCGCTCTTCTACACCATGACGCGCGACGCGGCGGCGGTCCGGCGGCACGTCGCGCGGGCGCAGGAGGCGGATCCGCATTCGCCGTTCATTTTTGGGCTGTCGAGTTGTGCCTGGTACATCCTGGGCGACCTGCCGGCAGCGGAAGCGGCGGCGCGGCGCGCGGTGGAGTTGCAGGCGGATCACATGCTCGCGACGTGGACGCATATGGTGGCGCTCGCCGCCCTGAACCGGTACGCGGAAGCACTGCCGCTCGTGCGGCGCGTACTCGCGGTCTCGCGCGCTCCCGCGTTCATGGGGGTCTGCGGACTGGTGCTCGCGCGGGCCGGCCGTCGAGACGAGGCGTACGAGCTGCTCGCGGAGATCGACGACCGGACCCGCGACGGCGAGTACGCTGGGGCGCATGCGCGGCTGCACATCTATGTCGGCTTGGGTGATACGGACGCGGTGCGGCGTGAGCTCGCGCTCGCCGCCGAGGAAGTCACTCCGCCGTTCACACTCTGGGTGTGGGGCGGGCCTTTTCTCGAGGCGTTCCGCACCGATCCGGAGATCGGCCGGCTGCTCGATGCGTGGGAGAGCGGTGAGATTCCGGCGGGCACGGCATGAGCACTCTCGAGGCGTTACGCACGGCGCTGACCGGCCGCTACGACCTCCAGCGCGAACTCGGCGCCGGGGGCATGGCCACGGTGTATCTCGCCCGCGATGTGCGCCACAATCGCCAGGTCGCGCTCAAGGTCCTGCACCCTGAGCTCTCGGCGGTGCTCGGTCCCGAGCGATTCCTCAAGGAGATCGAGCTCACCGCGAATCTGCAGCATCCGCACATCCTGCCGCTCTTCGACAGCGGGGAGGCGGGCGGGCAGCTGTTCTATGTGATGCCGTTCGTGGAGGGCGAGTCGCTGCGGGCGCGCCTCGATCGCGAACAGCAGCTGAGTATCCCGGACGCCATTGCCCTCGCGCGGGAAGTCGCCGGCGCGCTGCACTACGCGCACGAGCGCGGCGTCGTCCATCGCGACATCAAGCCTGAGAACATCCTGCTCCAAGGCGGGCACGCGCTCGTCGCCGACTTCGGCATCGCGCTCGCGGTACAGCAGGCAGGCGGGCAGCGCATGACGCAAACAGGGCTCTCGCTCGGTACGCCGCAGTACATGGCGCCCGAACAGGCGATGGGCGAGCGGACCGTCGACGCGCGGGCCGATGTGTACGCGCTCGGCGCCGTGACGTACGAAATGCTCACCGGCGAGCCGCCATTCACCGGGCCGAGCAGTCAGGCGATCGTGGCGCGCGTGCTCACCGTACCACCGGCGCCGCCGACGCAGACGCGCAGTACCGTCCCCGCGCATGTCGAGGCCGCGGTGCTCGCGGCGTTGCAGAAGGTGCCGGCGGATCGGTTCGCGAGCGCGCAGAAGTTTGCGGAGGCGCTGATCACGCCGACCACGGCCATGCCAGCGGCCAGTACGCCACCGTCGCCGCCTGACGCGCCGCCTACGGCGGGCGGGCGAACGCCGACCCTGGCGCTCGTCGCGACGCTCATGCTGGCGATCAGCGTGGGCGCGTGGGGATGGCTGCGACCGCACGCCGGTTCGCCGGCGGACGAACTGCCGGTCTCGGCACAATTCACCGTCGAGTTTCCGGCCGGCACCACCTTTGACAACATCTATGCGCCGCTCGCGATCACCAGCGACGGCCGCACGTTGATCTTCCGCGGTACGGTCAATGGCGAAGCGCAGGCGATGCGCCGCGATCTCGACAAGCTCGAGATCACGCCGATTCCGGGAACGGCGAATGCCGGCTGGTTCAACGTGTCGCCGGACGACGAGTGGTTGTTGTACGCCGAAGGCAACGGCGTGGGTGGGTCAGGGCAAATCCATCGCCTCTCGCTGCGTGGCGGACAACCCACGAACATTGTCGCGCGCGGTGAACAGTTGACCTGGCTGGGCAACGACTCGCTGCTCCTCGGGCTCCCCAGCCTGCGTGTCGCCAGTGTGACCGGCTCCGATTCGGGGCGCGTGGCGGTGGCCGTGGACCGGCAACGCGGTGAAGTGAGCATGCGCTGGCCGCTGGTACTCGACGATCGGCGCCATGCGATCTACACCAGCTGGGGCAACGACGGCCTCGCCGGGGCAAGGCTGGCGATCGCGGATCTCCAGGCCCACACCTCGCGCCCGCTCGATCTGGCAGGGGTCATGACCCTCGGCATCAGCGACCATCGCCTCTACTGGGTGACGCTCGGCGGCACGGTGATGTCGGTGCGCTTCGACGCGAAGACCCTTACGCCGCAGGGGGCGCCTCGTGAGCACCTCCGCGGCGTGTTCGTGGCGCCGAATGTGGGGCACGCGCGAGCGGTACTGTCCGCGTCGGGCACACTGGCGTACCTCATGGACGATGGCATGTGGAGCAATCTGGTCCTGTTCGACCGTCGGGGCGGCAGCGTCAAATCAGTCTCCATGACCAATGTCTCGAGCGTCGCCTCCCCCAAGTGGTCACCCGATGGCAGACGAATCGCGGTGGAGATTGTCAGCGCCCAGGGGGCGTTCGACGTGGGGGTGGTCGATCCGTCCACCGGCTCCGTCCAGCGGCTGACGAGCGACGGGAAGAGCCGCACACCGGTGTGGTCCGCCGACGCCCGGTCCGTCTACTTCATCTCGTGGCGCAGCGGGTCCGGCATGATCTGGCGACAGCCCGCCGACGGAACGGGCACCGCAGAGCAGGTCGGCGTCGTGGGCAACGCCACGCAGCTGGCCGCCAGCCTGGACAGCACGCGCCTCGCGGTGCTCGACGGGAGCACCGTTCGCGCCTTCGACATCGGTGCGCGCACCATGCGCGACGTCTTCACGGAGACGACACAGGTCGAGCATCTCGCGCTGTCACCCAACGGACGCTGGATCAGCTACACCAGCACCAGCGGATCGCGACGCCAGGTTGTTGCCCGACCATTCCCGGGCGGTGGCGCGCCCCTTCCGCTCACGATCGAAGAGGGCGGTGAGCCCGTGTGGTCCGCGGATGGCCGAACCCTGTTCTACCTCTCGTCGCGTGAGCAGATGCGGTCGCTCTCGATCGAGGAAGGGGCAACCCTTCGCGTCACCGGCCGCCACGACGAGGTGAATGGTCCGTATTTCGCGCTGGGGGCCAGCAACCGTCAGCATTTCGATGCGGCCCCTGATGGCCAGCACTTCGCGGGCTTGCGGCGGCTCAACGCCCGGCCGCGCCTGATCGTCATCACCAACTGGCGCCAGCAGGTGGAGGCGTCTCTGGCCACCACCAGACCCGAGTGAATTTGCCTCGATGACATCGGAATCGCTGCCCTCAGGGCTCTCCGGCCGCTACGAGCTCCAACGTGAGCTTGGCGCAGGGGGCATGGCCACCGTGTATCTCGCGCGCGACGTCCGCCACAATCGCCAGGTCGCGTTGAAGGTGCTGCATCCCGAACTCTCGGCGGTCATCGGCCCCGAACGCTTCCTCAAGGAGATCGAGCTCACCGCGAACCTGCAGCACCCGCACATCCTGCCGCTCTTCGACAGCGGCGAGGCGAACGGACAACTCTTCTACGTGATGCCGTTCGTGGAGGGCGAGACGTTGCGAGCGCGGCTCACCCGTGAGCAGCAACTCCCCATTCCGGACGTGATCGGTCTGGCGCGCGAGGTCGCTGGCGCGCTGCAGTACGCGCACGAACGCGGGGTGATTCATCGCGACATCAAGCCCGAGAACATCCTCCTCCAGGGTGGGCATGCGCTGGTCGCCGACTTCGGTATCGCCCTCGCAGTGCAGCAGGCGGGCGGGCAACGCATGACCCAGACCGGGCTCTCCCTCGGCACCCCGCAGTACATGGCGCCCGAACAGGCCATGGGCGAGCGCGCCGTCGATGCCCGAGCGGACGTCTACGCACTGGGCGCGGTCACCTACGAAATGCTGACGGGTGAACCACCCTTCAGTGGGCCGTCGAGTCAGGCGATCGTGGCGCGTGTGCTCACGGTGCCACCGGCACCACCGGCACCACCGGCGCAAACACGCAGCACGGTGCCGGCCCATGTTGAAGCGGCCGTGCTCGCGGCGTTGCAGAAGCTGCCGGCTGATCGACCGGCAACCGCGCAGAAGTTTGCCGACGCCTTGACCGGTGGGTTGGCGCTCGCTCCGCCGAGCCCCCCAGTGGCTTCAACGATCAAGACGAACCCCGTCCGTCGGGGCGTGCCGGCGTGGCTGTTTATCGCAGCCTGTGCGCTTTGCATCGTGATGGGATGGCTCGCGTGGCGCTCACGCGAAGACCAGACGACGTCAGTGCCCGCGACCCGCTTCACGCTTGCCCTGCCTGATTCGATCGTGTTGGCACCGCTCAATACGCAAGTTGGCGTCGCCATGTCGCCCGACGGGCGGGAGTTCCTGTTCCCGGCCCTTGGGCCGAACGGGCTTTCCCTCTACCGGCGACGACTCGATAGCCTCCGTCTTCAACAACTGCCAGCCACCGTTGGAACGGGCAATCCGATGTACTCGCCCGACGGTAACTGGCTCACGCTGGAGGATGAGGAGAACCGACTCGTTCGTGTACCCGTCGCCGGCGGAACGCCACAGATTGTGGACAACCTCGGCTACCGATCGTCGTGGGGCGAACACGATCGCCTGCTGTTCTTGCGCGAAGGCCGGCTCTATCTGCAGGACGGCTTCAGCACGGCTCCACGGCTGCTGGCGACGCCGAAGAATGGCGAGTTCTTCGCCTTTCCCTTTGTGCTGCCCGGTGCCGACGAAGCGCTCGTGAATATCATCGCGCCGGGCGTCGTGAACCCGGACGAGTTTCGGATCGCAAAGGTGTCACTGAAGACGGGCGCCGTTTCGCTGCTGAACGCACGGGGCGCCCAGCCACGGTTCGTGCCACCGAATTTCCTGCTGACGTCGTGGCAGGATCAGTCATTGCGGGTCGCGGAGTTCTCACCAGCGGCAACCGCGGAAGTCGGTTCGCCAACGGTGGCGTTGGAGAACGTGCTGGTGCGCACGGGCGGTGGCGCGCTGTATGGCGTATCGCGGAACGGCGTGCTCGCCTACGTCACCACGGGCGGCACGCCGAACCCGGTGTTGATCTCACATGGCCAGACGCGGGTGATCCGCGTCGATCGATCGCTCGGCGTCCTCGTCGGCGGTGCACGTTTTTCACCGGATGGGTCACAGTTCACACTCGCCACGGACCTGGGGGGAAACGTCGGCTCGATCCTGATCGGCTCGTCGGCAACGGGCGACGTTCAGCCGTTGGTCCGCTCGCCAGGCTTCACGTCCGGCTCCTTTCCAGTCTGGCGCGCGGATGGACGCGCGATCATCTGGGCCGCGCGCAATTCGCTCACGGAAGGCGGCGGCGTCATCCTGCAGAAGGCCGTCGACGGCACGGGGCTGGTCGATACGCTCTACCGGTTGCCCAAGGGCGAGGGGCTGTATGGTTTGGAGTCCTGCGGCGCTCGCGATTGCCTGTTGCTCCAGGTCCGTTCCCCCTCTGGCGACGTCGAGATCCGCGAGCTGACGCTCACGCCATCGGTGAATGCGCGCCGCCTGCTCACGCTGCGCAGCTTCGGTGTACTCCGTGTCTCGCCCGACGGTCGATGGCTCGCCACCACCGAGATCGAACGCGGTGCCGCCTCGCTGTTCATCTTCGATCTCGCGCACCCTGAGCGCCGGGTGCTGGTGGTGGGCGCCTCCGTCTCGCAGATGGCGTGGCTGCCCGATAGTGCGACCTCGGTGTATCGCTACGGCAACGACCTCCTCACCGCGACGCTGCAGGTGAGTGACCGCGTGACGATCGCGCGCCGCGACACCTTGGGTGTTGGCAAGTGGGCGTCTATTTCGCCGGGCGCACTGGCGAACGTTGGATCGACGCTGGCCACGATCGACGCCAAGACCGGTACACTGTTGGGATCGGTCTCGCCGGCGGGCTCGAGTATCGCCGTCGTCGTGGTGACCGACTTCCTCGACGAGTTGCGGCGGCGCCTCGCGCTCACGAAAGGGCAATAGCTTCACCATTCGCTTTCGTACCCCATGACCGACCTCTCCCGCCGCACCTTCACCCAGCTCCTCGGCGCCGCTGCCCTCACCGGCGCGCTCCCTTCCGCGCTGTCTGCCGACACTCCGCTCATGCCCGAGACTCCGAGCACCCCCGCCGACGAACTCACATCGCTCTCCGCCACCGAACTCGCGGCGCGCATTCGCCGCAAGCAGGTCTCGGCGCGTGAAGTGCTCGACGCCCATCTTACGCGCATCGACCGCGTGAACCCCAAGGTCAATGCCATCGTCACGCTGGTCCCCGACATGGCGCGCGCCTGGGCCAAGGCGGCCGATGAGAAGCAGGCGCGCGGCGAGGCGCTTGGGGTCCTGCACGGATTGCCGGTTGCCCATAAGGATCTCGTGGACACCGCCGGCATTCGCACCACGAAGGGGTCGAAGCTCTACGCCAACAATGTCCCCACCATCGATGCGCTCATCGTGAAGCGCATCCGCGCCGCCGGCGCGATCACGCTCGGCAAGACCAACACCCCCGAGTTCGGCGCCGGCTCCAACACCTTCAACGAAGTGTTCGGCCCCACGCGCAATGCATTCAACCTGAACAAGACCGTGGGTGGCTCGAGCGGCGGCGCCGCGTGTGCGCTCAATTGCAACCTCGTGCCCATCGCCGACGGCAGTGACACCGGCGGCTCACTGCGCAATCCGGGCGCGTGGAACAACATCGTGGGCTTCCGTCCCTCGCCGGGGCGGGTGCCCGATGATGACGGCTCGTGGAGCCCGCTCTCCACGAGCGGCCCGATGGCGCGCAGTGTGGAAGACGTGGCGCTCTTTCTGTCGGCCATCGCCGGCTTTCACGCTGGCGATCCCACCGCGCTGACCGATGATCCGGCACTCTTCCGCAAGCCGCTGGCGGCGAGCATGAAGGGGAAGCGCATCGCGTGGTTCACCAGCATGGGCGGCATTCCCTTCGAGCCCGAGATCACGCGCGTGGTGAATGCGAACCGTCAGGCGTTCGTGGACCTCGGCTGCCTCGTGGAAGACGCCGAGCCCGATTTCAGCGGCGTGGACGAGGCGTTCCCCACGCTGCGACACCTCTCGTATCACGCGAGCTACGCCAAGCTCTCGCGCGAGAATCCCACGATGTTCAAGGAGACGGTGAAGTTCGAGATCGCCGAGGCCGAGCGGCAGACGGCCGCGGATGTCGCGAAGGCCAGCGCCCGGCAGAACCAGATGTGGCGACACGTCACCCAGTTCTTCGGGAAGTACGACGCGTTCGTCTGCCCGGTCACACAGGTCGAGCCGTTCGACATCACCACCGAGTATCCGACCGTGGTGAACGGCGTGAAGATGCCCACGTACATCGACTGGATGCGAAGTGCCTGGTACGTGACGTTCATGCAGTGCCCGGCCATCAGCGTGCCGGGGGGCTTCAGCGCGAACGGTCTGCCGGTGGGGGTGCAGATCGTGGGCAAGCCCCGCGGCGACTGGGCGCTGCTGCAGCTGGCGCATGCCGTGGAGCAGGCGACGGGCCACGGGAAGCGGCGACCGACATTCTGAAGGGTCGGCGCCTCCCATATTCCCAGCAATATGGGTATATTTCTCACATGAAGACGACCATCGAGCTCCCGGACGACCTGTATCGCCGAGTGAAGGCCAAGAGCGCCCTCGAGGGGAAAACGGTGCGCGAGGTGGCCACCTCGCTCTTTCAGCAGTGGGCCGATGGGACGCTGCCCCAAGGGCAGTATCCCGAAGGATCCGCAGAGGAAGCCGACCGTCTCCGGCGAGCGGAAGAATGGATGGCGTCGTTCCGGGCCCTGGGCCGTGAGATGGGGGATGCGGCGACTGAGGGAAGCGTCGTCGAGCAGCTCTTCGAAGATCGTCGCGCCCGTGACGTCTGATGGTCGATCGCATGGCACCGACCGTCACGCTCGACGCCTCCATCTGGATCGCCGCGCTCCGCCTCAATGAACCGGCACACGAACTCGCGGATCAGCTGTTGCTGTCACTCCTGAAGCAGGGTGCGCAGTTCGTGCAGCCGACGCTCTTCGCGATCGAGGTGGGGGGCGCGATGCGTCGGCGCACGGGCGACGTCTCGCGTGCCCAGCGGGCCGTCGACCGCATCGCCTCGCTTTCGGCACGGCTCGTGGTCATCGATGAGCGCTTGGCTGCCGACGCCACATCGGTTGCGGTGCAGGCGGGCATTGCCGGTGCGGACGCGTGCTACGTCGCGACCTCGCGTCAGCATCGGACGACCTTGCTGACGCTCGACGATACGCTGATCGGTCGCGCCGCTGCCTTGGCCGACGTCTGCCACCCTCGCACGTGGCTCGAGCGCTCGACATGACTCCCGCGAACCAGAGCTCGGCGTGATCATCGACTTCGGCAACGGCCAACCGTCGCTCTCGCTGCTCCCGGTCGATGCGCTGCGCACCGCGGCCGATCACTTTCTCGCGCAACGCGACGCGGCATGGCTGCAGTATGGCGCCGATCAGGGGGAGACCGGCTTTCGCGCGGCCCTCGCGGCGTTCCTCACGCGACGCTACGGCGTGTCGGTGCACGCCGATGCCTTGATGACCACCACCGGCAACTCGCAGGCGCTCGACCTCATCTGCACGCGCTTCACCAAGCCGGGCGACACGATCTTCGTCGAAGCGCCCACGTATTTCCTGGCGCTCGATGTCTTCCGCGATCACGGGCTGCACGTGGTGGGCATCCCCATGGATGGCGACGGGATGCGTCTCGATGCGCTGCACGAAGCGCTCGCGGTGCATCGGCCGGTCCTGCTCTACACCATTCCGTCGTTTCAGAACCCGACGGGTATCACGCTGTCCGCCGAGCGACGGCAACCGATGCTCGAGACGTGTGCGGCGCATGACGTGCTCGTGGTGGCCGACGAGGTGTATCAGCTGCTCGATTTCGGCGCGCCGCCGCCGCCACCGCTCGCGACGTATGGCATCGGTCGCGTGCTGGGGCTCGGGTCGTTCTCGAAGATCTGTGCCCCCGGGTTGCGACTCGGGTGGATCCACGGCGACGCCGCGCTGCTCGATACGCTCATGATGTCCGGACTCGTGCAGAGTGGCGGCGGGCTCAATCCGTTCACGTCGGGCGTGGTGACCAGCCTGCTCGAACTCGGGCTCGCGGATGCGGGCCTCGATGCGCTGAAGCAGGTGTACGCCCGTCGGACCGCCGTGCTGTGTGAGGCGCTTCGCGACATGCTCCCCGATGCGCGGTTCCTGGTGCCACAGGGAGGCTACTTCGTGTGGGTAGAGCTCCCCGCTGGCGAGTCAGCCGTGGAGCTGTTGCCGGTCGCGCGTGAGCTGGGGGTCACGTTCCATCCGGGCACGCGCTTCGTGAATCGCGAGCAGTTCGCCGATACGATGCGGCTGAGCTTTGCGCACTACGACGTGGAGGTGCTCGTCGAGGGCGTGCAGCGATTGGCGCGCGCGCGCCGGTCGGCTTGATCAAGGGGTCAGCGATCAAGGGGTCAGAGTCGTTGATCGGTGACCGATCAACGACACTGAACCCGTTATAGCCGCAAAACCGCGAACCCCAAAGCCACCCCCACCGCCCCCAGCCGCGCATCGAGCGTGAGGAACGTGAGCTCGGCGGGATCGGGCGTGAGATAGAGCGCGGTGGCGAGATGCAGGCAGTCGGCGCCGCGGACATAGCCGGCGGCGAGGACGCGCTCGATTTCGGGGCGGAGGGAGCGGGTGGGCAGCACCGGCCAGACGCGATCGAGCATGATGAACTCGACCGGCATCCGCTCGCGCCGTGCGGCACTGAGAACTTCCGCTTCGAGCAGCACGGACGAGTGCAACTCGTCGAAGGCGGCCAGACGCCCTCGTTGGTCGGTGTCGTTCTGCTGCCCGAAGATGCGCGCCAGGACCACTGAACTGTCGACATACGCGAGCTTCACTCCCGCTCCTCCAGGAATCGCTCGAGTGCACCCGGGATGTACGGACGCGGCGGCAGGTCGAGGAGATCTTTGGGCGACCCCTTCCCCTCCAGGATCTGCCCCGTCGCCTTGAGCTCCGCGATTCGCTCCGCCAGCGTCTGCTTCCGCGGCGGCTTGGGCTCAATGGGCCTGAGCTCCGCCACCGGCTGCCCATGCACGGTGATGGTGTACGACGCGCCGCCCTCGCGCACGGCGCGCACGAGCGCGGAGAGGGTCGCCTTGGCCTGATAGAGCGAGATTTCTTCCGACATACCGTGAATTCTAGTCAGATTTTCTGGTCTGACTAGTCTGACCATATCGAATTCACTGGCCGTTCATCCCATCGCACGACAACTTGGCACGAGTGAATGACGCCCCTTCCCGCCTGACGGCGGCCCTCGGCGAGCGCTACCGCATCGACCGCGAACTCGGCGGCGGAGGCATGTCGCGGGTGTACCTCGCCCACGACATCGCGCTCGATCGCGCCGTCGTGCTCAAGGTGCTCTCGCCGGATCTGGCGGGCGAGATGAGCGCCGAGCGCTTCATGCGGGAGATCCGGCTGGCGGCCTCGTTGCAGCAGGCGAACATCGTGCCGCTCCTCTCGACGGATGTCGCCGCAGACATGCCGTACTACGTCATGCCGTACGTGGATGGCCAGTCCCTGCGACACCGGCTGCAGAGCGGCACACCCATTCCGCTGACGGAGGCCGTCGGCATTCTCCGCGATGTGGCGCGCGCGCTCGGCTATGCGCACGCGCGCGGCGTCGTGCACCGGGACATCAAGCCCGACAACATTCTGCTCTCGCACGGCACCGCCATGGTGGCCGACTTCGGCATCGCCAAAGCCATACGAGCCGCGCGGACCGGAGCGCACCCGTCACCGACGTCGTCGGCCGATGACGCGGTGACCCTCACCCGCGTGGGCAGTTCGCTCGGCACGCCGGCCTACATGGCGCCCGAGCAGATCACCGGCAGTGAATCGGTGGATCAGCGGGCGGACCTCTATGCGTGGGGGTGTCTCGCGTTCGAGCTGCTCACGGGCGCCCCACCGTTCACCGGCACCGTGCAGCGGGTGCTGGCCGCCCATCTCGCCGAATCGCCATCGGCGCTCACCACGCTGCGACACGACGCGCCGGCCGGTCTCGCGCGGGTCGTGATGCAATGTCTCGCCAAGGACCCGGCGCAGCGCCCCGCCGATGCGGCGGCCGTGCTGGCCGCGCTCGAGGAGACCACCACGAGCGAACGTCCTGCTGTTTCGGGACGGGCCCGCATGGTGTGGGTGGCGACGGCGCTGCTGGCGGTCAGCGCGGTCGCGTGGTGGCAGCTTGGTCGAGCCCCTACCAGCGCATCGGGGCGCGAAACGAAAGCCGACGCCGCCGCGGCGACGCGCGCCTCGGTGGCGGTGCTGCCCTTCACCGAGATTGGTGGCTCGGACAGCGCCTATTTCGGTGATGGGATCGCGGAGACCCTCATCAGCGCTCTGGCCAGTGTGCCCGAACTCGATGTGGCGGCCCGCACGTCGGCCTTCTCCTTCCGCGGCAAGAATGAGGACGTGCGCGAGATCGCCAGGCAGCTGGGAGTCGCGACCGTCCTGGAAGGCAGTGTCCAGCGAGCCGGCGACCGTCTCCGCATCACGGCGCAATTGGTGAAGGCCGGCGACGGCGTCTCGCTCTGGTCGCAGACCTTTGACAAGACGGCCGCCGACATCTTCGCGGTGCAGGACGAGGTCGCGCAGGCGGTGATCGGCGCGCTGCGTGGCAAGGTCATTGCGGCGAATCAGCGGACGACGACGTCAACGCGTGACCTGGCGGCGTACGAACTGTATCTGCAGGCGCGGGCGCTGGCCGCACGACGGGGGACGCGGGATCTGATCGAAGCCATCGGGCTCTACCGGCAGGCGATCGCCCGTGATTCGCTGTACGCGCAGGCGTGGGCGGGACTGTCCGAGGCGTACATTCTGCGGGCGTTCTACTCTGATGTCCCACCGGTGGAGACGTTCGCAGCGGCCCGCAGCGCGGTGAACCGGGCGTTGGCCATCGATTCGCTGCTGCCCGAGGGCGTGCTCAACCTCGGCTACCTCAAGCTCGTCCAGGACTGGCGCGCCCATGAGGCCGACAGCATCGTGCGACGCGCGATCACGCTCGCGCCCGGCAACGCGACCGCCCACAAGTGGTTCTACGATATCCGTTACGTCTACGGCGACTCAGCGGGCGCGCGCGAGGCGATCCGGCGCGCGTTCCAGATCGATCCGCGATCGGCCGTGATTCGCGCCAACATGCATCAGATCACCATCCTTGCAGGTGATACGACCGAGGCAGCGCGCTGGGCCGACAGCGTACGGCAGATCGACCCCGACCAAACGCTCTTTCAGCGCGATCGGAGTCTGCGGGCGGCGATGGCCGGCGATTCGACGACCTTCTTCGACGCCCAAACTCGGTTGGAGCGCCGCGTCGACAATTTTGGCGCGCCGCTCGCCGAACTGCGAAGTGCCTGGCAGGTCGGCGGTGCGCGGGCGGCGGCGTTGCGGCAGGTCGCGACCTTCACGCGCGCCCAGCGATGGCTCGATGTGGCCCGCTGGCATCAGGTCACAGGTGACCGCGACGCCATGTTCGCGGCGCTCGCCGAGGTCCGTAAGCGGCACGACGCCTTTGCCGCGTTCCTTGGCGAATTCTGGCTGGTCTCCAACGACCCCCGCTGGGCCGCGCATCGCGCCGCCATGGGGCTCCCTTGTGGTTGCCGCGCTGACGCAACCGCGAAGACCGACGGCACCGTCCGTGACTGACCGGCCCATGTTGGCTGAGCGCCTGACCGCCGCCCTCGCTGACCGTTACCGCCTCGACACCGAGCTCGGCGTTGGCGGCATGGCCACCGTGTATCGTGCGCACGATCTCAAGCACGACCGCGCGGTCGCCATCAAGGTGCTCCGCCCCGAGCTCGCCAATGCCGTCGGCGCCGAGCGGTTTCAGCGCGAGATCCAGCTCGCCGCGCGGCTGTCGCACCCGCACATCCTGCCGCTCTTCGATTCGGGCGGCGTGGGCGACACGCTGTACTACGTGATGCCCGTTGTGCGCGGCGAGTCGCTGCGCGACCGGCTCGACCGGGAAAAGCAGCTGCCGGTGGCCGACGCCGTGCGCCTCGCGCGAGAAGTCGCCGCCGCGCTCGAGCACGCGCATGCGCAGGGCGTCGTGCATCGCGACATCAAGCCGGAGAACATCCTGCTGCAGGATGGGCACGCGCTGCTCATGGACTTCGGCATCGGCAAGGCGCTGAGCGAAGTCGCCACCGACACCATCACGCAGGTCGGCATGACGGTGGGAACGCCGGCGTACATGAGTCCCGAGCAGGCGGTTGGTGACCACGTCGACGGGCGCAGCGATCTCTACTCGCTCGCGTGCGTACTCTATGAGCTGCTCGTAGGGGAGCCGCCATTTACCGGCGCGACGGTGCAGGCGGTCATCGCGAAGCGCTTTGTGCAGACGCCCGCCGATGTCACCGCGTTGCGTGAAGGCGTGCCACGCGCCGTCGGTAAGGCGTTGCAGCAGGCGTTGCAGCGCAGTCCAATCGATCGGCCCGCGATCGCCGATTGGCTGCAGCAGCTTGGCACGGCGACCACCGCCGAGGTGGCCGCGCGCTCGGCGCCACCGCGATCGATTGCGGTGCTCCCGTTCACGAACCTGAGTCCCGATCCGGAGAACGCGTACCTGGGTGATGGCATCGCCGAGGATATCATCGGCCTGTTGTCACGCGTGGAGGGGCTGCACGTCGCCGCCAAGATCTCCGCGTTTTCGTTCAAGGGGAAGCAGGTCGATCTCCGGACCATTGGCGAGGCCCTGAATGTCTCGGCGGTGCTCGAGGGGAGCGTACGCAAGGCCGGCAATCGTGTACGCATCACCGTGCAGCTCATGAGCGTCGCCGATGACTATCAGCTCTGGAGTGATCGGTACGATCGCGAGTTGGTGGATGTGTTCGCGCTGCAGGATGAGATTGCCACCGCGATTGCGGAGCGGCTACAGCTGACGCTGGTGCCGCGGGAAGCACCACCAGCAAAGGCCACAACGAGAGAGGTTGAAGTCTACGAGCTCTGCGTGCGCGCGAGAGCGCTCATCACGCAGCGTGGCTTCGCGGTGTACGAAGCGGTACGCGTACTCGAGCGCGCCCTCGAGGTTGCCCCCGAGGATCCAACGGCGCTGGGTCTCATGGCTGCCGCGAGCCGCCTGCAGTTTCAGCAAGGCGTCGATCGAACGGATGTGCTGCTTCCGCGAGCAATGGCCTTTGCCAAGCGCGCCTACGCGATCGCGCCGACCAATCCGGAAGCACTGGTGGCGTATGGCGGCATGCTGACGTTTGAGAGTATCCGAAACCGAGTCGAGGCGGGGCGCCTCTTCCGAGAAGCACTGGCGATTGATCCGCGCTATTCGGAGGCTCGCACGCTGTATGCCGGATGGATCCTCATTATGGGCGGCGATGGCGCGCAGGATGACGAGGGCGCCGCTGAACTGCGCCGCGCGACCGTTGAGGATCCCCGCAACGTGGCCGTGCTCGGCATCTCCGCCGCCCTGCTGGCGCTGATCGGAGCGCACGAGGAGGCGCTCGCGCTCGCGCGCCGGGCACTCGAGGTGGATCCCACGGCGTTCGTCGCGCATTGGACGGCCGGGTTTGTGGCGCACTGGTCCGGTGCCACACAGTTCGGGCTCGACGTGCTCATTCCTCGCATCGATCGGTTCGGTCGGAATCCTTGGTTGGTCCACACGCTGTGCGGGCTGTATGTGCAAGCGGGCGATCGGGCACGCGCAGAGGCCGCGTACGCTGAATTGCAGGCTCGCGCCCAACTGCAGCTGATTCCGTCCTACTCGCTCGCCTGTTGCGCGACGTATCTCGGTCGTATCGACGAGGCGATGGATCATGCGTTCGAGTCGGTCCGCAAGCGTGACGCCATCAACAGTTTCGCGTTTCACCGACATCCCGGGCTCGAGCCGATCTTCGCCCACCCGCGCTACCCCGAGCTCCGCGCGCTCATGTAGCCGAGTAGACTCGGCCGCCTCGCCGAGCGTAGCTTGGCGGTGCGAGATGATGACGGGCCGGTGACGCAGCGCCGTAGCGTTGCGGCCATGACCCGAACCCGCACACAACGCCGGAGGCCCGCTATGGTGGCCGCGCCTGTTGGAATGACCGCCGAGCAGCTCGTCGGCTACGAGATCCCCGGCAAACGGGTGGAGCTCGTCCGCGGTGTGCTCGTCGTGCGGGAGCCGGCGAGTTTCCGCCACGGCGACATCGCGGCACGACTCGCCGTCGCGCTCCGTCAGCATCTCGTTCGCGAGCGCGACGCCAACGGCTGGTCGCAGTCGCGCGGGCGCCTCGCGATCGCCGATCCCGGCTTCACCCTCGAGCGGCACCCGGACACCGTTCGCGCACCCGACGTGGCGTACGTCTCGCGCGAGCGCTTCAGCGGCCCCTTCCCCGACGGCTTTCCCGAGCTCGCCCCCGATCTGGCGGTCGAGGTGCGCTCCCCGGGCGACCGCCCCGGCGAACTGCTGGCAAAGGTGGCCGACTTTCTCTCGGCCGGCACCCGCGCGGTGTGGGTCGTCGTGCCATCGCACGAGCAGGTGCACGTCTATCGCGCCGATGGCGCCATCGCGGTGCTCGGCGTGGCCGACCACCTCATCGACGCCGAACTCCTGCCGGATTTCGATCTGCCGGTCGCCGAGCTGTTCGCGGACGACTGAGTCGTTCGGCGATTGCCGCGCGCGAGCGGGCGGCGATGTATTCGGCAGCGGCGGGCTGACGCATAGGCCGACGCCTACCGCTACGCTGGCCCGAGTACCTCGGCAAAGAACGCCTCGAGCTCCAGCACGAATGGCGTCTCCGCACCGGCGGGCTGCCAGTGCAGTGCCTCCGCGTGGATGCTCGGGCGGTCGTCTGCTGGCAACCATTGCTCCACCAGGCGCGCGTCGAGATCCACGATCCAGTATTCGATGCCGGCGCGCTGATACCGACCGCGCTTGACCACCCGGTCAAACCGCGCGGTACTCGGCGACAGCACCTCGATGAACAGCAGCGGATGCCCGCGCTCCTCGTCCGTGCGCGGGCGGCGCCCGTCCACGAGCGGAACGACGTACAGATCCGGTTGGACCACCGTATGGAGATCGAGCACCCAGTCAGAGGGGGCGCTGAAGAGAGCGCCGACGCCGGATTCACGTACCCAAGGTCCCAACGCCAACGCCAGCTCCATGACCGCCGACTGATGCGGGGTACGCGGCGATGGACTCACCAGCAGCTCCCCGTCCACGCATTCATACCGGTGCGTCGGATCGTCGGGCAGCGCCTGCACCTCAGCGGCCGTCCAGAGTCGGTGGTCAAGCGCGGGCATGGCCATAGTCTGCCGAGGGAAAGGGGTGAGCGGCAAGAGGGCATGACCGACGATAGGCCTACTGGTCCGGCCGAGTGTCATCAAATCGTCGCGCATCGTGTCATTCCAATGCGAGACACCGGCGAGACACCGTGAAATCGAACCACGCAGCGGCCGCGCGTCCTGCGGTGCATCTTCAGCCGTCATGAGTACGCTCACCCGCCTCACCACCGCCCTCGCTGACCGCTACCGCGTCGACCGTGAACTCGGCGCCGGCGGCATGGCCACCGTGTACCTCGCCCACGACCTGCGCCATGGCCGCGATGTGGCCATCAAGGTGCTGCACCCCGATCTCGGTGCAGCGCTGGGCGGCGATCGCTTTCTGAGCGAGATCCGCACGACGGCACAGTTGCAGCATCCGCACATTCTGGGATTGCTCGACAGCGGCGCGGTGGATGGGCTGCTGTACTACGTCATGCCGTATGTGCGCGGCGAAACGCTGCGGGCGCGACTGACGCGCGAAACACAGCTACCGGTTGCCGACGCCATCGCGATTGCCACCGCCGTGAGCGATGCGCTCGCAGAGGCGCACGCGGCCGGCATCGTGCATCGCGACATCAAGCCGGAAAACATCCTGCTGCAGCAGTCCGCCAACGGCAGTCATCCGCTGGTGGCCGACTTCGGTATTGCACTCGCCGTGCAACAGGCCGGCGGTGCCCGCATGACGCAGACGGGGCTCTCGCTCGGCACGCCGCAGTACATGGCGCCCGAGCAGGCGATGGGTGACAAGGTCATCGACGCCCGGGCCGACATCTACGCCGTGGGCGCGGTGCTCTACGAGATGCTCGCCGGCGAGCCGCCGTACACCGGCGCGAACGCGCAGGCGATTGTCGCCAAGCTGCTCACCGAGGCGCCGCGTTCGCTGATGGTCGTGCGCCCAGCCGTGCCGGAACAGGTCGACGCCGCCGTGCTCACCGCCTTGCAGAAGCTCCCGGCCGATCGGTTCCCCACCATTCAGGCGTTCAAGGCTGCGCTGCTCGGAGAGCAACGCACGCCACGCCCGATCGCCGGAGCGAGAACGCCAGCCGCGCGTGGGAGCGCGACGCGCTGGCTGCCCATCGCCGCCCTCATGGCCCTCGCGGCCGGGATCGGTGGCTGGTTCGTTGGCCAGCGCACGTCGAGCGCCGACGGCACGTCACGCGTGGAGTTCGCCTTCAACGCCGGGCCGCGCGCGTCGGCCAAGGCGCTGATTGCGATTGCGCCCGATGGGCACGCCGTGCTGCAGTCGATCGTGGATTCCGTGAAGGGGCGCCTGCTTGTCCAACGGTCGATGGGGTCATCCGCGATTGTGCCGGTCCCCGGCTCCGAAGGTGGGATCGCGCCGACCTATTCGCCCGATGGGAAGTGGATCTTCTTCAACCGCGACGGCGCACTGTTCAAGATCCCCGTTGAGGGCGGGTCCGCGACCATGATCGCGGAGCACGCCAACACCGCACTCAGCACGATCGGGCCAGACGGATACATCTACTTCTCTGGCGAGGCCTCAAGCGGTCTGTCGCGCCTGAAGGAGGGCGGCGCGATGGAAGTGGTCTCAAAGCCCAACGCCGCGCGCCATGAGTTCGGTCACTGGTATCCCTCGCTGCTGCCCGACGGAAAGACGCTGCTCTACGGCGCCTACTCGGCACCAGTCACGCGCTCGAGCATTCAGGCGCTCGATCTCGCCACTGGCAAGGTGACGGTGATCGTGGAGAACGCACTCTTTCCGCGGTATGTCGCGCCGGGCTATCTGCTCTTCGGTCGCGGCGGGGCGATCTTCGCCGCCCCGTTCGATGCGGCGTCGCTCAAGCTGACCGGTCCGCCCACGCCCGTGGTGGAGGATGTGTTCTCACTGCAGACCGATGGCTCGGTGGCCTTCGACGTGTCTTCGCGTGGCGACCTGGTCTACATCAAGGCCAGTGAGTTTGATGAACGATCGCGAGTGGTCTGGGTGGCCCGCGACGGCACGAATCGCGAAGCCTTCTCGGATCTGGCGGCGTGGGCCGATCCGCGCCTGTCACCCGATGGGCAGTGGATCGCCCTGACACGCACGCAGCCGGAACCGTGGTCGCTCTGGCTCTTCGATCGCCGCCGCGGTTCACTGAGTCAGCTGAGTGCGTTCAACGGGGCCGCGTTTGCGCCGGTGTGGGCACCAGACAGCAAATCGCTGTTCCATGCGCTCGAGACTCCGGCGTATGATCTGGCGCGCATCGCAATCACGGGCACGACGGTCGACACGCTGCTGCGTTCCGGCAGTGATAAGCACCCGACCGGCATCGCCCCGGATGGCTCGACATTGCTCTACACCGAGGTCGAGAAGGGCGACCACGCGTGGACCCTGGATCTCGCCACGCGGAGGTCGCAGGCGCTGGACAAGACACACAGCCTGCAGCTCGGGAGCGTCTTCTCTCCCGACGGGGTCTGGCTCGCCCTCTCCGAGAAGCAACCCGACGGCCGCACGCAGGTCATGGCGCGACGTCGCGATGGCACGGCGCGGGTGCAGGTCTCCATCGACGGGGGTGATCAGCCGCGCTTCACGCGCGGCGGTCGCGAGATTGTCTTTCGCAAGGGTCGCGATGTCTTCGCCGCCGATTTCGATCCGGCGAGCGGGACGCCGTCGCGGCCGGTTCGCCTCTTCTCCCGCAACACGGCCGGACGGATCAACGACCAGCGTACGACGGGGTACGACGTCACCCCCGATGGCTCGCAATTCCTCATGATCGAGCCGCTTGAGCGCGTGGGTGCGCTGCCCTCGCGCGTCATTCTGGGGTGGCGCGAGGAGCTGATGCGCCGGGTGCCGCGACCGTAGCCCACGCCGGGGGCCCACCCGCTGCGGATTGGCGTCGAACCGTGCATCTTGATCCCGCATGAGCACTCGGGATCGTCTCGCCACCGCCCTGGATGGCCGCTACCGCGTTGACGCCGAACTTGGCGCGGGTGGCATGGCGACGGTGTTTCGCGCCCAGGACCTCAAGCACGACCGGGTGGTCGCCATCAAGGTGCTGCGGCCGGAGCTCGCCTATGCGGTAGGGTCGGACCGTTTCCTGCGCGAGATCGCCACCACTGCGGCGCTGCGACACCCGCATATCCTGCCGCTCTACGATTCGGGCGATGCCGACGGATTGCTCTACTACGTCATGCCCTTCGTGGATGGCGAAACGCTGCGCGATCGGCTGCGGCGCGACGGGCGCCTCCCGGTGGCACTGGCGCTGCAGTTCGCGCGCGAGATCGCCGACGCGCTGGGCTATGCGCACGAACGGGGCATCGCGCATCGGGACATCAAGCCGGAGAACATCCTGCTCGAGCGCGGGCATGCGGTGGTGGCCGACTTCGGCATCGCGCGCGCCGTCGCCGCCACCGGCAGCGAACGCCTGACGCAGACGGGCTTCGCGGTCGGGACGCCGCTCTACATGAGTCCCGAGCAGGCCGTGGGCGACACCAACGTGGACGGCCGCAGTGATCTCTACTCGCTCGGCTGCGTACTCTACGAGATGCTCGCCGGCGAGCCACCGTTCACCGGCGAGACGGTGGCCCAGATCACGCAGCAGCATCTCATCGGCGCGGTGCCGCGCCTCTCGGCGGTGCGGCCGGAGGTCTCTCCCGGCGTGGATGCCGCCATCACGCAGGCGCTCGCCAAGGATCCATCGGCGCGCCCGTGGCCGGCTGCGCAGTTCGTGGACACGTTCGAGGCCACGACGTCACAACCGTCGGCACCGTTGCCTCGCCCCAGCACGCGCGGACACGCCCGTCGCCTCGTCGGGATGGTCGCCGCGGCGGCGATCCTGCTGGGCGGTGCCGCCGCGTGGTGGAAGTCGCGAACGCGCACGCTAGCCGCTCCGGCGGCCCCCGGGACGCCGATTGGTCGCATCGCCGTCATTCCGATGGACAACCAGACCGGCGATACCGCGCAACGCTTCTTTGCCGATGGCATGACGCGTGAAGTGATTGGTGTGCTGGCCGACGCCGGTGTCCGCGTACTTGGTTATCGCGCCGTCGCGCCGTACCGCAACTCGACCAAGCCGATTCGCGAGCTGGCGAACGAGCTCGGCGTGGATGCCATCGTGTCGGGGGCCGTCCTGCGCGGCGGCGAGGTCGTCTCGCTCTCGGCCGAACTCATCGACGCCCGCAGCGATGAGACCCTCTGGTCGCGCACGTTCGAACGACCGGCGCGCGACGTGGTCACCCTGCAGCGCGAAGTGGCGCGAGAGATCGCGCGGGGCATTCGCGCGGGGCTCACGCCTGACCAAACGCGCCGGCTCGCCGCCGCGCGTCAGGTCGATCCGCGCGCGTATGCGCAATATCTGCTCGGTCAGGAAGCGGCAGCGTTGCGCACGGCGGACGGGCTGCGGAAGGCCGTCGATCACCTGAGTCGATCGCTGGCCATGGATTCCACCTACGCTCCCGCATGGGCGGGGCTGGCCATCGCGCACGCGTATGCGCTCATCTATCAGACGGCGCCGCGTGACTCCGCCTATCGCACCACCATGCGCGCGGCCGATCGTGCCCTGACACTCGATCCCGACTTGGGCGATGCCTTCTATGCGCGAGGCGTCGCCCGGTTGCACGACCGGTGGGAGTTTGCCGATGCCTTCGCCGACTTCGCCGCCGCCGACGCGCGTCCGTCGTCGTCGCTTGGCGTGGGCATGGCGGTGTGGGCCATGTGGGAATCCGGTGACAGCACCGCGATCTCGCGCGCACGGCGGCTGGTCGATCAGGAGCCCACCACCGCGCAGTGGCGCAGCGATCTGGCATGGGGGCTCTGGTCCTCGAACCGCGCCGCCGAGGCCGTGCAGTCTGCGCGTACCGGCATCGCATCCGACACCACGTTCTACGAGATCTTCGACATCCTCTCGCTCGCGCTCGCCGGTCAGGGGCAGCATGCCGCCGCCGACAGTGCGCACCGCCGCGCGGTGCGCGTCGCCGGGGGGGACTACTGGGTGCGCCTCGTGAATGAAGGATTCCTGGCGTCCTACCGCGGCGACACGGCCGGTGTGCGACGGGCGCTCAAGGCCCTGGACGGGGACCCGCGTCTCGCCCAGCGCGCCAGCCTGCTGCTGTTGCTCGGCGAGCGCGACGCGGCGTACGCCATGTTCGACCGCGCGGTGACGGCGCGCGATCTCGACCTGCTGCAGATGCTCAATGGCATGCCGCCGCTGTTCCGCTTCCGTCAGGAGCCGCGGTATCAGGCGCTGCTGGCCCGCATTGGCATTCCGGAACGCCTGCGCGACTGAGCGCACGCGACGCGTCGCCGAGTAGACTCGGCGCACCCGCCGAGCGTAGGTTGCCCATACGGTGATGACGCCACGGTGACGCGTGGGCGTATCGTACCACATGACCACGACCCGATCGGCCGACCGGAGGCGCCCCATGCGCTCGGTGTCCCATGAGATGACGGCGGAACAACTGTTCGGCTACGAGGTGCCGGGCAAGCGCGTCGAGTTGGTGCGCGGCCAGCTGCTGGTGCGCGAACTGGCGGGCTTGCGTCATGGGAGCATCGGCGTGGAGCTCGCCTATCAGCTGCGACGCCACCTCGATGATGAGCTGAAGGCCGGCATCGTCTCCGCTCGGCGTGGCGCGGTCTTCGGCCCCGACACCGGCTTCGTGCTCACGCGCGGACCCGACACCGTACGCGCACCCGATGTGTCGTTCGTCCTCGCCGAGCGCGTGCCCGATCCCATGCCGGTGGGATTTGGCGAGTTGGCGCCGGATCTCGTGGTGGAGGTGCGCTCGCCGAGTGATCGGTCCGGGGCCCTGTTGGCCAAGGTTGGCGAATATCTCCTCGCGGGCGCGCACCTCGTGTGGGTGATCGATCCCGTTCGGCGCGTCGTGACCGTGTACCGCGCCGACGGGAGTGTGTCTGAGCTCGGTCCGGCGGACGCCCTGTCGGGTGAGGTGCTGCTCCCCGGGTTCTCACTCGCCGTACGTTCCGTGCTGGGGGAGTGACGCGGCGCCGCCGTCAGTGGGAACCCCGCCCCGGCCGTAGGGACTTCGCCGCTTGCCCCTCCCGGGCCCATCCGGTAAATGGGAGGTGGATGTCCGTTGCTCCGTGGGCGGCCCGTCACGGGCGCCGTGGAGCGTGCCCCTTTCGGTTGAGTGCGTTATGCGTCGTTCCGTTGCGTTCGGTCTCGTGTTGCTGACTGCCGTCGGCTGTGATGAAGCCCAGGATTCGGGGAAGGTCCCCCTTGGTGGGGCAGCCCCGATGGGCCAGGCGGCGGGGGCGCTGGCCGCCACGCCGGCCGCCGCGGCGGGGGACAACCTGTCGGGCACCGTGGCCGAGCAGATCGCCGCCCCGCCCTACGTCTATCTCAAGCTCAAGACGGGGAACGGCGAGGTGTGGGCGGCCGTGAACCAGGCCAAGATCGACGTCGGCCAGCAGGTGACGGTCTACGGCGCGATCCTGATGGAGAACTTCGAGTCGAAGACGCTCAACCGGACGTTCAAGCAGGTCTACTTCGGGTCGCTCGAACCGGTCGCCGGCGCTGACCCGAGCGCCGGTGGCGCGGCAGGGGGCGCGAGTGCGATGGGCTCCTCGGTCGGCACGCCGCCAGCGGTAGACGCCAAGGTCGGCAAGGTCGAAAAGGCGAGCGGCGCCGACGCCAAGACGATCGGTGAGCTCTGGGCCGAGCAGGGTGCGCTCGACGGCAAGACCGTCACCATTCGCGGCGTGGTCGTGAAGTACAATCCGCAGGTGATGGGCAAGAACTGGATTCACCTGCAGGACGGCAGTGGCGCCGCGGCGCAGAACACGCACGACATCACCGTCACCACACCCGACGACGCCGCGATGGGCGCCACGATTACCATCCGTGGCACCGTCCGCCGCAACAAGGACTTCGGGGCCGGCTACAGCTACGCGCTGATCATCGAAGACGCGAAGGTCTCGAAGTAACCGTCGGCGCGGCGCTTACTCCGGCGGGGTCACTTCTTCGGTGGCCCCGCCGGATGCTTTTCACACACCGGCGGCTGCTCGGCGCTCCAGGCGAGCGAGGCGATGCGCCAGGCGCTCCCCGTCTTCACGAGCGTGAACACATCCACGCCGCAGTGTGACCAGGCGCCGTTCAGGTAGAGATCGTACGGCATCCACACCATCGCCACACCGCCGCTGACACTCGCGCGCGGTGAGAAGCCGCGCTCCACAATGCCGCTGACCGGCGCCGTCCGCTGCGCCTCACGCGTGCGCACGCGATAGGTCGCCGCGCCATTCACGGTCCCGGTGGGAAACATCACCGCCTCCGGCACCATGAAGTCGGTGAACGCGACGGCGTCACCGCGGGTGAGCGCCGCGAGCGCGGAATCGGCCACCGCAATCACGGCCTTCTCCTCGGCCGATTGCGCGTGGGCCACGAACGGAGCCGCCACGAAGAGCGCGGCGGCGAGCAGCAGGCGGGAAGTAGGCATGCCGCGAATATAGGCGGTAGAATCGGAGATGCTCACCCTCCGCGCTCCGCGTCCCCTCCGCGCCCTCCGCTCCCTCCGCGTCCTCGTTGGGGCGGCGCTGCTCGGCGCTCCGCTTCCCGCGCAGACGCCGGCCGGCCGCCCCAATGTCGTATTGATCATCACCGACGACATGGGCTATGCCGACCTCGGCGTGTACGGCGCGAAGGACATCCGCACGCCCAACATCGACCGGCTCGCACGCGAAGGGGTCCGCTTCACCGACTTCTACGCCAACGGCACCACCTGCTCGCCCACGCGCGCCGGGTTGATCACCGGGCGCTATCAGCAGCGCTATGGCGTGGAGCAGCCACTGCCGGCCACCACGGCGCAGTTCAGCCCGGGGGAACGCGGGCTCGAGGCCTCCCCGTACTCCCTGCCCCGCTTGCTCAAGGCAGGCGGCTATGCCACGGCGCTCGTCGGCAAATGGCACCTCGGCTACGAGCCCTCGCAAAGCCCGCTGGCGCACGGCTTCGACTACTTCTTCGGCCTCAAGAGCGGCTATCACGACTACTGGCATCACACCGACAGCCGCGGCGAGCCCGATCTCTGGGAGAACGAGGCGCGCGTCTCGCTCGAGGGGTACAGCACGGCGCTCATCGCCGACAAGGCCATCGCGTTCATCGACGCGCACGCCAAGGCGCCGTTCTTCATCGATGTGGCCTTCAACGCGCCGCACTGGCCGTTTCAGCGCCCCGATACGCCAAGCAAGGCGGTGGGCAACGCGCGCTTTCTCAAACCCGCCGACTCGCTGACCAGCTCGCGCGCCGACTATGCCAGCATGGTCGAAGCGATGGACCGGCACGTGGGCCGCGTGCTGGCCGCGCTCGAACGGAACGGGATCGCCCGCCACACCATCGTGATCTTCACGAATGACAACGGCGGCGAGTGGCTCTCCGACAACACGCCGCTCTTCAGTCGCAAGTATTCGACGTGGGAAGGCGGGATTCGCGTGCCGGCCATCATGCGCTGGCCGGGGCATATTCGCGCCGGGACCGTCACGCCGCAGGTCGGCATCACGATGGACCTCAGCGCGTCGGTGCTGGCCGCCGCACACGTGCCCGTCCCCGCTGACGCAAAGCTCGACGGGATGAATCTCTGGCCGGTACTCGAGGGGCGCGCGCCGCGCACGCCCCGCACGCTGTTCTGGCGCTCGGTGCAGGCCAAACGGGACATGCGTGCGGTGCGCGACGGGGACACGAAGCTCGTGGTCGAGTCCAACCACATGTTTCTCTATGACGTGCGCCGCGATCCGGGTGAGCGGCGGGACATGGCCCGCCTCCGCCCCGACGTGGTGCGCGCGCTCGCGCTCAAGCTGCAGGCGTGGGAGCGTGACGTGGACGCCGAGTTCGCGACGCGGAAGTAAGCCCCCCCGCCGCGCGCCTACTTGCGCGCGGCGCTCCGCAGTTCGCGAATGATGGCGGCGGTCAGATCGATGCGGGCGTCGGCATCGATGATGGAGCCATCGCTCGCGAGATCGATGACAAGGTCATAGCCCTCGCGCACGCGCACCGTGCGCGCCGCCTGCAGGATGCGCTCGCGCAGCGGCGCCTGCAGTTCGGCCTGTCGCCGCATCACGACCTGCTCGAGATGGGCGACCATCTCCTCCACCATCAGCTCGCGCGCGCGCAGATGCATGGTGGTGGCCTCGCGCTGGCGAGGCGTCATCTGCGACTCCACCTTGGCGAACTCCTCGACGGCCGCGCGTAGCGAATCGGTCGCCGCCCCCAGCATGGTGCGCGCCTTGGCCTGCTCCAACGCGAACTCCGACTCGGCGCCACGCCGCTCCGGCATCGAATCGAGCACGGTGCGTGAGTCGAAGACCGCAATACGCGTGGGGCGACCGGCGGCGCTCTTTTGGGCGTGCACGCGAGACGCCGGGGTGAGGAGAGCCGCGAGCGTCAGGAGGATCGCGGCGGCGTGACGGGCAATGGAGGGGCGGGACATGGCAACGGTCCGGGTATGGCCGCGCCCCACGGCTGCCTCCAGGAGACAACGCGAGCCACGGCACAGGTGTGCAGTGGTCTCGCGCAATGACACGGTGTCCGTGTCATGCCACCGACCGGAGGCCAAGGCCTCGTGTTGACGATCGGCAGCGCCCGCCAACGGCGGGTGGCTACTCCCCAACTGAATGCCGGCTGCGCAGAAGCGCGCAGGACCGACGTGGGAAAGCTGGGCGGGGGCCGGCCCGGGATCAAGGTGCCGGCGCGTCCGTCCGGTCTTCGTTCCGCGCCGTGCGAAAATGACGCCCGCCCGCGCGGCCAGCATTACCCTGCGCGGTTGCCAGCGATAAACTCCCAGCGCACGCATGACCTCTCCCCTCCGCGACCAACTTCAAGCCGCCCTCGGCGCCGCCCTCGTGCTCCAGCGTGAGCTGGGCGGCGGCGGCATGTCGCGCGTCTTCCTCGCGCGTGATGAGGCGCTGGGGCGTGAGGTGGTCGTGAAGGTCCTGTCGCCCGAGCTGGCCGCGGGGCTCAGCAGCGAGCGCTTCACGCGCGAGATCAAGCTCGCCGCGTCGCTGCAGGAGCCGCACATCGTGCCCGTGCTCACCGCCGGCACCACCGCCGATGGACTGCCCTGGTTCACGATGCCGTTCGTGGCCGGTGAGTCGCTGCGGGAGCGGATGACGCGCGGGGCGATCCCCATGGCCGATGCGCTCGGCATTCTGCGCAACGTGGCGCAGGCGTTGGCGTATGCGCACGCCCGCGGCATTGTGCACCGCGACATCAAACCCGAGAACGTGCTGCTCTCGAGCGGCACGGCGGTGGTGGCCGACTTCGGCATTGCCAAGGCCGTCAGTGCCTCGCGGACGCAGGCCCCGGAGGCCACGCTCACGCAGGCCGGCATGGCCATCGGTACGCCGGCGTACATGGCGCCCGAACAGGCCACCGGCGACATCAACGCTGATCATCGCGTTGATCTGTATGCGTGGGGTGTGCTCGCCTACGAACTGCTCCAGGGCGCGCATCCGTTCGCCGATCGCACGACGCCGGCCGCGATGACCGCGGCGCATATCGCGACGCCCGCGCCGGCAGTGACGGTTTCGCAGGTGACGCCGATGGTGCGCACGCTCGTCGCGCGCTGCCTGGCCAAGGACCCAAACGATCGACCAGCGCGCATGGACGACGTGCTCGCTGCGCTCTCGGCGAGTAACGAGCGTACGGCGGAGGCGCCGATCACGCCGCCGTCGTGGAAGCGGCTGGTGCCGATTGCGGCACTGTTCGTGGCGGCGGCGGCCGCCTACGGCTGGTGGCAGACGCGATCCACCGCCGCACCGGTTGCCGCCGCCGGTACCGCGAGCACCGCGCCGTCGCTCGCCGTCATCCCGTTCGCATCCGTGGGCGGCGACACCGCCAACGTCTATCTCGCTGACGGGATCGCCGACGAACTCACGACGGTCCTCTCGCGCGTCCCGGGGCTGCGCCTCGCCGGCCGCTCCACCGCCGCGCGCTTCAAGGGCTCGACACTCACCGCCCGGCAGCTCGGCGACACGCTTGGCGTGCGCACGATTCTCCTTGGCAGTCTCCGTCGAGCTGGCGATCGCGTGCGCGTCACCGCGGAGTTGAGCGACGCGGGCGACGGGCGCGTACTCTGGCAGAACACCTTCGAAGAAGACGCGCGCGATGTGTTCAAGATGCAGGAGCAGCTGGCGCAGGCCATTGCCGGGCAGTTGCAACTGCGGCTGAGTGCGACGGCCACGAGTGCGGGCACGACGAACGCCGAAGCCTACGACTACTACCTGCGTGGCATGCAGGTGTATCGCAATCGGGGGCCGGTGTACGCCGATGCGGCGCGCTTTTTTGATGAAGCCATCAAGCGCGACTCGCTGTTCACTCGCGCATGGGCTGGCAAGGCGCTGTCTGTGAACGGATCACCGTTTTTTCAGCTGGTCCACCCGCGCGACGCCATCCCGATTGCCGAGTCGGCCGCTCGACGCGCGCTGGCCTTGGACTCGCTGAGCACCGAAGGACATACCGCGCTCGCCGCCATCGCCCACGCCCGTCTGGATTGGGATTTGGCGGAGCGCGAGGCGCAGCGCGCGATCGCTCTCGACTCGCTGAACACGATCGCGCACTGGCAGCTCGGATTCCGGGCGGCGAACTACGGTGACATTGCGGCCGCGAAGCGGGCCTTCGAACGCGTCCGGGATCTCGACCCGATGTTCGCCACGGGACTCGTCTATCTCGGCCTTACGGAGGTGCTCGCCGGACAGCGAGAGCAGGGCATCCGCGATGCCGTGCGTGCGCATGAACTGACGCCGTCGGTGCTCAGCGGACAGGGCATGCTGTTGTTGACGCTGCTCGCGGCGGGCGAGAATGCGCGGGCGGCGGAGTACGCCACCCGCTTTGCGGAGACGACCGACGATCCCATGCGCCTCGGTTTGCTGGTGCTGGCGATGCGCCGAGGCGGCAAGGTGGCCCTTGCGGCGCCAATCGAGAAGCGCGTGGACGCGCTACCGGACAACGTCCGCGGTGTCTGGAATAGCCGATTCCTCGCGCGTTTTGCTCGAGGCGACACGGCAGGCGCACTCGACGCCCTCGAACGGGCGAGCGCCGGCGATGGGGATCTGATCTATTCGAACGTCCTCGTGTCGCCGCTGTTCGACCCGATGCGCACGCAACCGCGCTTTCAAGCCGCGCTCGCGCGATTGCATCTGGAGAACTCGCCCGTGCGGGCGGGCCTAACGCCCCGCGCACGCTGATGCGGGCGGCCGCCGAGTAGACTCGGCGCGCCCGCCGAGCGTATCGTTTTTGTGCAGGCCGGTGACGCGGCAGTGACGCCGCGGCCTACCGTGCCCACATGACCACGACCCCGCTGCGGAGCACGCCCGTCATGACCGACGCGCCGGCCTTGATGACCGCCGATGAGCTCTTCACATATCACGTGCCGGGCAAGCGCACGGAGCTCGTGCGCGGTCGACTCGTCCTGCACGAACCCGCCAGCTTCTACCACGGGGTCGTGGCCGGCCGAGTCCTGTTGCGACTCGGCGCATGGCTCGAGAACGATCGCGTGGCACGTGGGGCGACGGAGCCCTTGGGCGACCTGCTGGCCGCCGACACGGGCTTTACGCTGACCCGAGAGCCCGATACGGTGCGCGCGCCGGATGTCGCGTTCGTGTACACCGAACGGCGGCCCCTCGAGACGCGCGGCTTTCCGGAACTCGCGCCCGATCTGGCGGTGGAGGTGCGCTCACCAAACGACCGCACGGGCGAGGTACTTTCCAAGGTCGGCGACTGGCTGAACGCCGGCACGTCCCTCGTCTGGGTCATCGACCCGCAGCGCCGATCGGCGCAGCAGTTCGCCGCCGACGGCACTATTTCTCTCCTGACGGAGCACGACGCGCTCACCGGCGACCCCGTCCTCCCCGGCCTGCGCATCCCCCTCGCCGACTTACTGGCGAACCTTCCCGCCGGCTAGGTAATCCGTCGCCAGGTTGGCCATCGCGCGCACCCCCGTCTCGAGCGCGCCTTCATCCGCAAAGAACAGCGGCGAGTGATTCGGCGCCGCGCTCGCGAGATCCTTGTCCTTGGGCGTGACGCCAAGGAAGACAAAGAGGCTCGGGATCTTCGTCGCGAACACCGGGAAGTCTTCGCTCGCCATGATCGGCCCGACGAGATTGAAGCCCCCGAAGCCGGCCGTGCGCTTGAGGGTGGGGATCATGCGCTCGCTGAGCGTGGTGTCGTTGGCCTGCACAAGCCCGCCCTTGTCCACCGTCACCAGCGCCGTGGCACCGGCGCTCGCCGCGATCTGCTCGGCGGTGCGCTTGATCCGTGACGCGATATCCGCGCGCATCACATCGTCGAACGTGCGCAGCGTCCCCACCATCACCACACTGTCGGGAATGATGTTGCTGCGATTGCCGCCGGTGATCTGCCCGACGGTGAGCACGCTGGGCAGGTACGACACATTCACCTGACGGCTCTCGATCGTCTGCAGCCCGAGCACGATCTGCGACGCCACCACGATGGGGTCGATGCCGCTCCACGGCTGGGAGCCGTGCGTTTGCTTCCCCTTCACGATGATCGTGAAGTTGCCGGCCGCTGCCATCTGCGGGCCCACGCGGATGTTGAGCGAACCCGTGCGCTGCGGCCAGACATGCAACCCGAAGATCGCGTTCGGGGTGGGTTCCGCGAGGGCACCGGCATCGACCATGGCCTGCGCGCCCCCCAACCCTTCCTCGGCGGGCTGGAAGAGGAACTTCACCGTGCCCGGTACCTGCGCCTTCATGCCCGCGAGCACTTCCGCAACGCCCATGAGAATGGCGACGTGATTGTCGTGCCCGCACGCATGCATCACGCCCACTTCCTGCCCCTGCCACATCGCCTTCGCCTTGCTCTTGAACGGCAGGTCCACGAGCTCCGTGACCGGGAGCGCGTCCATATCGGCGCGCAGCGCGACCACCGGGCCGGGCTTCCCGCCCTTGAGCACGCCCACCACGCCGGTGAGCCCCATCTGCTCGTGCACCTCGACCCCCAAACTCTTGAGATGCTCGGCGACGATCTTGGCCGTGCGCACCTCCTGCCCGCTCAGCTCCGGATGTTCATGCAGGTCGCGGCGCCACGCGACGACCTTGGGCATCACCGCCGGCAGTTTCGCCTCGATGAGCTTGGCGAGGTCGGAGGTCGGCGCCTGCTGCGCGGCGGCGAGGGCGGGCGCGAAGAGGAGAGCGGCGGCAAGGGCGAGCGAACGGAGCATGCGGTCGATTCTGGCTGTAAGGAGGAGGCGAAGGTAGCACCTGCTCAGCGCACTTCGACAGACGGGGTTGCCCCCTGGATATACCTAGGTAGATTATTTTCTAGCTTTCTATACGAGATGATGATGGCACTCAGCATCAAGGATCCCGAAACCGACCGTCTCGCTCGTGAACTCGCCGAGGTGACGGGCGAGACCATCACCGAAGCCATCCGTGTCGCGATCGCCGAACGGCTCGAGCGCGCGCGTGGACATCGGTACCCGCCCCTGCGCGCGGCCTTGCAGCGAATCCACGAACGGATGCAGGCGCTGCCGGTGCTCGATGCTCGTTCGCCGGACGACATGCTGTACGACGAGTTTGGGCTGCCCAAGTGATCTCGCGTGGTGTCGTGCTCGACAGCTCGGCGATTGTTGCCATGATCTGCCGGGAAGCGAACGCCATGGCGCTCGCGGATGCCGTGGAGAGCGCGTGGCCGCGGCTCGTGTCGTCGGCGTCCGTGCTTGAGTGCACCCTGGTGCTGCTCCAGCGGTTTGGGGCGAACGGGGATCTGCTGCTTGACGAGTTTCTGCGCGATTTCCGCGTCGAAGCCGTGGCCTTTGATGCCGAGCAGCTGCGTTGCGCGCGTGACGGCGCTCGGCGATTTGGGCGTGGGCGACATGCCGCGGCGTTGAGTTACGGTGATTGCTTCTCGTATGCGCTCGCGACGACCCGTGGCCTTCCGTTGCTCTACGTCGGCAACGACTTCGCCAGCACCGACGTCTCCGCGCTCCCGTACTGAGTCCGCCGCTCAGCGGAGATCGTAAAGCGCGGGTCGCTTCACGGATACCTCCGGCACCGGCAGCTCGCCCGTGATCCGCAACGTGTCTTCCTGGTGCGTCTCACTGCGCTCGTCGGCGGGGATAATTCCCGCGTCATTGAGCATGAGCCCCACCGCATCGGGAATCATCGCCGGCCACAGGAACGCGCCTTCGATGCGCACCAGCCGGCGCGGCCGCCGGTCCGTGCCGGCGTACTTGCGGCGCGCCCACAGTTCATAGACGACGGTGAGGAACCCGCCGAACGCGGCGAAGAGACTCCAGGTGACCACCGCTTCCTTGAACGGCAGATCGATGAGCATCCACACCAGCGTGCTGTAGCTCAGCACCATCCCCATGATCCCCATGCCGCGACGCAGCGCGGCGTTGAGCAGCACGCAGGCGGTGGTCCAGAGGAGGATGCCGAACAGCACGATCGCCCACATCAGATTGATGTTCAGGAACGTCATGCACGGTGGGGCTGGGCGACAGGCGCGCTCGCGTGAGGTGGGAAGATCCGCGCGGGATCTCCCCCACGTTGCAGCGGATCGGGCGGATGCGCCAGCCGATTGGGTGCACACGTATCCTCATGTCAATGTGCGGTTTAGCCTTGACTCGGCATGTCTTACCATATATGGTACCATATGCCTTCGATCAAGACGACGGTCTATCTGGACAGCGCCGACTACCGAGCGCTGCAGGCGCACGCTGAGGTGCAAGGACGGTCCGCGGCCGAGCTCATCCGGGAGGCGGTCCGGCACCTGGTGGCACAGCATGCAGGGCGTACGCCCAGTAATCGCGTCGCCGAAGCGACCCCGTACTACGCGGCTCGTGCTGAGCGGACGGCGAGCGGCTCCCCCCCGATCCCCAGCGCGCCGTTGCCGTCGATCGCCGACCGTCTGGCGGAGATTCAGGCCATGGTGCGTGAGATGCCGATCCTGGATGCGCGCCCCGCCGACGAGATCCTCGGATACGACGCGGATGGTCTCCCGAGATGAGTGGCGTCGTGCTCGATAGTTCGGCGATCATCGCGCTGATCGCCGGAGAAGCGGAGGCGCCACGTCTCGCGTCGGTGCTCGACGCCGCGTCCGATCGCGCGGTGGGCGCCGCCACCCTCGTGGAAGCGGGCATCGTGCTCCGGGCGCGCCACGGCGCGCGCGGCGATCTCGCCCTGGATGCCTTCCTCCAGCGTCTGGAGATCCGCGTTGTGCCCATCAGCGCGCGTGAAGCGATGTTCGCACGCGACGCACACCGGCGGTTCGGGCGCGGCGTCGGATCGCCGGCCGTCCTGAATTACGGTGACTGTCTGGCCTACGCGGTGTCGGCCTCATTGGGGTGGCCACTGCTTTGTGTCGGCGAGGACTTCCCCAAGACAGACGTGCGGCTGGCGGTCTAAACGCCACCAGGGCCAGTGGTAGCCACCAGCCGGTGGCCGCCCCAGATTCGGATGACCCCCTCCGAATTCTGTGACCGATACGCTTGCCCAACTGCAGTCCGCTCTGGAAGACCGCTACCGCGTTGAGCGCGAGCTCGGCGCCGGGGGCATGGCGACCGTGTACCTCGCGCGTGATCTGCGACACGAGCGCGATGTCGCGATCAAGGTGTTGCGGGCGGACGTGGCGGATCGGGTGGGGCGCGAGCGCTTTCTGCGCGAGATCCGTGTCGCGGCCGGATTGAGTCATCCGCATATCCTGCCGCTGCTTGATTCCGGCGAGGCCGCCGCGCAGCTCTTCTATGTGATGCCCGTCGTGCGTGGCGAGTCGCTGCGCGTGCGCCTCGAGACCGGCCTGCTGCCCGTGGCCGACGCGGTGCGCATCGTGAGCGAAGCGGCACGCGCCCTCGAGCACGCGCACAAGGCCGGCGTCATCCATCGGGACATCAAGCCCGAGAACATCCTCCTGCAGGATGGGCAGGCGCTCGTCGCCGATTTCGGTATCGCGCGCGCGATGGACAGCGCGCAGGGCGATACGCTCACGCAGGCCGGCATGAGTGTGGGCACGCCCGCTTACATGAGCCCTGAGCAGGCCGTCGGCGATATCGTGGACGGGCGCAGCGATCAGTACGCGCTCGCGTGTGTGCTGTATGAATGTCTGGTGGGCGAACCGCCGTTCACCGGGCCAACGGCGCAAGCCGTGATCGCCAAGCGATTCGTGCAGACGCCGGCCGATGTGCAGGCGCTGCGCGAAGGCGTGCCGCGTCCAGTCGCGCTGGCGCTGCAGCGGGCCTTGCAGCGCACACCCATCGATCGATTCGAGTCGTCGGCCGCATTTGCCACGGCGCTGCAGGAAGCGGCCGCGACACCAGTGGCCACGCGCGTCGCCGCGTCGGCACCGGAGCAATCGGTGGCCGTGCTCGCGTTCGACAGCCCAAGTGGCGACCCCGACGACGAGTTCTTCGCCGACGGCATCACGGAAGAAATTCTGACCGCGCTCGCGCAACACCCCGAGCTCAAGGTGGCCGGGCGGGCGTCCAGCTTTTCGTTCAAGGGCAAGAGCATCGACACCCGACTGATTGCCGAGCAATTGGGGGTGCGGACCGTGCTCGAAGGCTCCGTCCGGCGCTCGCGGGACCGCGTGCGGATTACGGCGCGCCTGGTCGATGCGGCCGATGGCTATCAGCTGTGGTCGGAGCGTTACGATCGGCAGATCGAAGACGTGTTCGCCGTGCAGGACGAGATTTCGTCGACGATTGCGCAGCGGTTGCGCGCGACGCTCGCGGTGGACGCGCCGACTCGGCGCCAGCGCACCACGGCCAGTGTCGAGGCGTACGAGGCGTATCTCAAGGGGCGGGCGTTGCAGTATCGGCGCGGCCGACACATTCGCGAAGGGCTCGCGCAGCTGCAGAAGGCGCTCGCGGCAGATCCCACGTACGCGTTGGCGTGGGCCGGCATTGCCGATACCTACACCCTGCTGGCGTACTATGGTGTGATGCGGGCGAGCGATGCCCAACCGCGCGCCGAAGAGGCGTCACGTCGCGCGTTGGAGTACGGCCCCGACCTCGCCGAGTGCAACGCCTCACGCGGCCTCTACGAGTTGTTCCTCGCCTGGAACTGGGCCCGGGCCGAGGAGCTGTTGAGTCGCAGCTACGCACTCGACCCGAGCTACGCCCAGGGCACGGCGTGGTACTGCTTCTTTGCCCGCGGCAGCATGCTCGGTGAGTGGCAGGAGGCCGTGAACGGCATGACGCGGCTGGTGGCCCGCGATCCGCTCTCCGCGTATGCCCAGGCGATCAGCGCGGCCTGTCATGCCGGGGGCCATATCGGCGACGGCGGCGTGGCGGCCGCCGAACGCGCGGTCGCGCTCGATCCGGATGCCTTTGCCTCGTGGCATTGCGGGCTGATGGGGATCCTCGCGACGAACTCGCCGAGCGAGGTGCGGCGTTATCTCGACGGCGCGTTCGCGACGTCTGGGCGTTCAATCGTCTCGCTGGGACTCTATGCCTTCTGGTGCGTGGACCAGTGCGATATCGACGGAGCGCAGCTGGCCTTTGCGGAGCTCGAAACACGCGCCCACCGCGAGCCGGATCTCCCCTGTCTCCGTGGCGCCCTCGCGTTGCTGCTGGGGCATGAGACGCGGGGTCAGGCGCTGCTGCTGGAGGCCGAGCAGCGCCGGGATCCGCAGATCTGTCAGTATCTGCATCTCGATCGGATGTTCCCCTGTCTGCAGCGCGCCCGAGCCCATCCCGCGCTGCGCGCGCTGGAAGATCGTGTGGGCCTGACGGACTTCCTGCGCACGCGCGCCTCCCGGAGTTCGCTGTGAACCCAGTCGATCAACTCACCGCCGCCCTCGCCGATCGCTACCAGGTCGCCCTGTTGCGCCCGGTCGGCGGCGAGGCGAAGGCGCTCATCGTGCACAACTGGCGGCGGGAGCGGCGGGAGCGGCTCGCGCGGGGGGCGGCCAAATGAACGCGAATTACTCCGTTTAGGGCATATTTATCCCTTTATAGCTTATCTTCTTGGCGAAATACCATTAGATTTCGCCGCATGGACCTCCCCGCCCTCGGCCTCCTGCTCCGCAACGCCCGCCGCGCCGCCGGCGAGTCGCAAGCCGACCTTGCGGCCCGCACGGGGGTGGGGCTGCGCCTGATCACCGAATTCGAGCGCGGCGCACGACCGAACGTGAGTCTGGAAACCGCGGTGGGGTTGCTGACGGCAGTGGGAGTCACGGCCGTCTTCCAGGCCGCCGATGGCACCGAGTGGCGCGCCGAAGATGCGCCAGCGGCGGCGCGCGCACGGGCGGCGATGCGGCGCCGGAGCTGGACCGGTCATGTGAGCGCCCTGCATCGCGACGCGCATGACCCGCCGGCGTCGAGCGATGACATGGCGAGCAATCTGGAGCGTACCGCGCGTCTCTCCACGACCGTCGCCGCCCTGAGACCGACGGCGTGACTCGCGCGCCGCGGACGCACACGAACGCTCGGCTCTCACCAGACTTTCAGGACTTCGCGCGCGCCCTCGCCGCTCATGGCGTGGATGCCCTGCTGGTGGGCGGGTATGCGATGGGTGCGTACGGTGTCATTCGCGCCACGGAGGATATCGACTTCTTCTATCGCGCCTCAGCGGCCAACGTGGCGCGCCTCTGCGCGGCCCTCGACACCTTCGGTGCCCCGCCGGCCATCATCGATGCCGCGACCCTCAGCCGTCCCGACACGGTGGTCATGTTCGGGGCGCCACCGCAGCGCATCGATCTCCTGTCGTCCATCAGTGGCGTGTCCTTCGATGAGGCGGCGACCGGCGGCCCCGTGATCGTCGTCGATGGCGTTGCGATCCGCCTCATCGCACGCGACGCGCTGATCCGAAACAAGCGGGCCGCCGCGCGCCCGAAGGATCTGACCGATGCGGCCGCGTTGGAGGCGCTCGACGCGAGCTAGTGGTATCGCGCCCGCCATCCGCGTCGCAGATTCGAAGCACCCCTCCGGAATATCGTGACCGACACGCTCGCCCGTCTCCAATCCGCCCTCGCCGACCGCTATCGCGTCATCCGTGAACTCGGCGCCGGTGGCATGGCCACCGTGTACCTCGCGCACGATCTGCGGCATGAGCGCGATGTCGCCATCAAGGTGCTGCACCCGGATCTGGGCGCGGCGCTCGGCGCCGAGCGCTTTCTGGCGGAGATCAAGACCACGGCGAAGCTGCAGCATCCGCATATTCTGCCGCTGCTCGATAGCGGCGCGGCGGATGGGTTGTTGTTCTATGTGATGCCCTTCATTGCCGGCGAGACGCTGCGCGCGCGGCTCGATCGGGAGAAGGTGTTGCCCATCGCCGAAGCCGTGCGCCTGGCGCGTGAAGCCGCGGCGGCGCTGGACTATGCGCATCGGCAGGGTGTCGTGCACCGCGACATCAAGCCCGAGAACATCCTGCTGCACGACGGCAGTGCGCTCGTCGCCGATTTCGGCATCGCGCTCGCTGTGCAGCAGGCGGGCGGCGCGCGCATGACGCAGACGGGGCTCTCGCTCGGTACACCGCAGTACATGAGCCCTGAGCAGGCGATGGGCGAGCGGACCGTCGACGCGCGGAGCGATCTCTATGCGCTCGGCGCGGTCACGTACGAAATGCTCACCGGGGATCCGCCCTTCACCGGCAACACGGTGCAGGCGATCGTGGCGAAGGTCCTCACCGAGCGGCCGGTCGCACCCACCACGGTGCGCGACACGATCCCGCTGCACGTGGAGCAGGCGGTGATGGCCGCGCTCGCCAAGTTGCCGGCGGATCGGTTGGAGAGTGCGAGGCAGTTTGCGTAGGCGCTGAGCGGGCAGGCAGCGGTCAACGCCCCAACGGTATCGGGCGCGCGGGCCGCGGCGGCGCCAGTGCGGGGCTCGCGCCTGCCGCTGATGGTGATGGGCGTCGTGACGGTCCTCGCGCTCGCCTTTGGCGTGTGGCACGGCGCTGGTGGAACCATCTCGGCGAATACCGAGCGGTATCGCCTGCAGTTCGATCTGTCGCGCGATGGCAGTGCAAAGCTGCACGCCAGCACCGCCTTCGCGGTGTCTCCAGACGGACGCCTCGTCGCGTACGTGCTGACCGATACGAGTGGACATCGGAGCCTCTGGTATCGTCGCCTGGATTCGCTCCAGAGCACGTCGGTAGAAACCGTCGATGATGTCGACCAGCCGTTCTGGTCGCCCGACAGCCGCGAGCTGGGCTTCTCCGCTGGTGGCGAGCTGCTCCGCGCGGATCTTCGGGGCGGACGGCCCGTGGCGATCGCCAAGGTCGCACGGCCAGGCGCCACGCCGCTCTGGATGGCGGACGGCTCGATTGTCTTGACCACGCCCAGTAACGACCAGCTCCTTCGGATTCAGCGAGACGAACGAACACCCAGCGTCATCGCACGCGCCGACACCGCCCGCGGGTTTCAGTCGCTGTCACCGATCGATGCGTATCCGGACGGTCGTCATGTCCTGGTCTCAATGTCGCATCCCTCCGGTTCACCGTGGGAGCTGCACGCCGTCGATCTGCAGGCCACAGCCCCGGCACTCGATCATCCGCTGCCGAAGCTGCTCGCGACGGCGAACGTGACGGGCATGCGGATTGTCGGCGCGCAGTACATCATCAACCGCGGCGGCGATCTCTGGAGTCAACCGTACGGCGACGATCTCGACGCCACGGGCGATCCGACCGTGTTCGTGAGCGGGACCTTCGTGCGCTCGTTCTCCATCTCGGCGGGCGGTGTGCTGGCCTATTTCGTGGCGTCCGATACGCGCGCCCGTCGGATGGTCCTGGTGGATCGATCGGGGAAGGTCATCCGGCAGCTTGGCCCGCAGGCCGACGGCACCGGCTACGACTACTACGCGCCGCGCTTCGCACCTGACGGGAAGTCCATCGCCTACGAGTATCACAGCGGCAAGGGTACCGGTGACCTCTTCGTCTACGATCTGACCGCGGATCGCGCGCTCCGACAGACACTCGACGAAACCCATCACAACGCCTTCGCGGCGTGGTCACCTGACGGGAAGGACGTGGCGTTCCAGTCCACACGCAATGGCGGTGACATCTTCATCAAGGCCGTCAATGGCGGCCCTGAACGTCGCCTGCCTCTGAAGGTTGCCCGTTCCATCGTCTCCGATTGGAGCCCCGACGGTCGCGTGATCCTGTTCAACAACCGGAACTCCGGGGGCGACGTGTGGCAAACGACGCCGTCGGGCGATAGCGCGGCGCCCGTCCTGGCGTCGCCCGCGAACGAGTTGCACACGTCGTTTTCGCCGAACGGCAAGTACATCGCCTACGCCTCGGACGAACAGGGCGGTCGCATGCAGGTCTATGTGCGCCGGTGGCCCCTGACCGATGAGAAGTGGCTGGTCAGTGCCGGGACCGGCGAGGCCCCGCGCTGGCGACGGGATGGCAAGGAGCTCTACTACCTCAAGTACGAGCAGGGGGATGCGCGCGCCGAGGTGCTGGCGGTGGACGTTGACGTGAACGGATCCACCTTTGCGTCGCGTCCGCCGCGTTCACTCTTTCGAGCGCCGATCAAGACGCCGTCGGTCGCGCTCCGAAGCGGGATCTCGTACGACGTCGCGCCCGACGGCCAATCGTTTGCGGTCGTGATGTACGATGACGTCACGACGCCGGTCGCCCCGACGCTGCAGATCTACATCAACTGGACGGCGGCACTCACCGCCGGTGCGTCGGGCCGCTAGTTACACCCCCACCACCGTCCGCTCCACCGGCAGCAAACTCTTGTGCATCGCCATCGCCGCCACCGCACCCGCGGCGGCGGCCCGAATGGCGAGCTGCGGCCCCGGCGTGATGTCGCCGGCGGCGAAGACGCTCGGCACCGTCGTCGCGCCGTGCACCGACACCATCACATGCCCGCCGCGATCGCGGGCGCACCCGAGCTGCGCCGCCAGATCGTCGGCCGGCCGCTGCGCCACGTTGAAGAAGAGCTTGTCCACCGCCAGCACGTCGCCGTTCGCCAACGCGAGCGCCTGCAGCCGGGGGCCGTCGTGCACGACCCGCTCGATGGCCTCGCTGCGGAGCGTGATGCCGTTCTGGCGCAGACGCTCACGCGCCGCCGGCGAGAGTCGTGCGGGGCGCCCGTTGGTCGCGATCGTGAGCGCCGCACTCCACGTCCGCAGCGCGAGGGCCATCGCCATCGCCCGGCGGCCGGCGCCCACCACGGCGATGCGCAAGCCCCGCGATTCATGGCCGTCGCAGTCGGGGCAGACGTGCGCGCTGGTCCCGTACACCCGTTCCAGGCCGGGGATGTCGGGCCAGACGTCCATCAGCCCGAAGGCGAGCAACACCCGACGCGCGTGCAAGGTGTCGCCGCCTGCAATGTGCAGCGCGAAGCACGTATCGCGCGTGGCATGCCCGCACGGCTCCACGCGCAACACGTCGGCGTCGGCGAGCAGCACGTCATATCGCGCGGCCTCGAGGCGACCCGCTTCCCGGAGCGATCCCGGCCGCACGCCGGCGAGTCCGAGATAGCCGTTCACGCCACGCGTGGCCCAATTGCGCGGGTCGCCGCGATCGACGAGCAGCACCTGGCGCCCATAGCGACCGGCCCAGATCGCGGCGGACAGTCCGGCGGGGCCACCGCCAACGATCGCGATGTCGTACGGCTTTCCCGATACCCCGAGCAAATCGATAGGCGTCATGCCGCGCGGCCACAGCAAAGACGCGGCCACGGCGTGATCCGCCCCGCCGACGCGCGGGACGATCGTGGCGGACTCGTCTCCCGAGCCGTACACTTGGAGGTGCTCTTCCTTGCGAGGCGTTGCGTGGCGACCCGTCGGATTGTCGTGTCGGCTGGTGTGTGGGCGTGTATGGCAGCGATGGCCCTTCCCCTTCAGGCGCAAGCGCGCCGGAGTGCCGCCCCCCCGCCGCGGTGGCTCGCGACGTGGGCGCCGAGTCTGCAAGCCGCGGCGCCGCGCCCGCCGGCGGACTCCGTCGATCGGGTCATCACGGTCGTCGATCGCACGCTGCGCCAGGTCGCCCGCGTGTCGATCGGCGGCCAGCAGATGCGCCTGCGCCTCTCGAACGAGTACGGCGATCGCCCGCTGATCATTCGTGCCGCGCATGTGGCGCTGCGACGCGGCGGCGCAGCGGCGGGCCCCGCGATCGACCCGGCGACCGATCATGCGGTCACTTTTGACGGGCGAGCCGCGGTGACCGTGCGCCCGGGCGGCTACCTCATCAGCGATCCGGTGGCGTTTGCGATCCCCGATCGCGCCGACGTCATGATCAGCCTCGCCATCGCCGACTCGGCGCGCACCACGACGCGGCACAGCCTGTCGGTGCAGCGCAGCTGGATCTCGCCGCCGGGTGATCACGTCGCCGAGGCGACATTCCCCCCCGACACGTCGTTCGTGGCGTGGGCCTTCGTGGCCGGCATCGACGTGGTGAACCCGCGGGCGAGCGGCGTGATCGTGACCATCGGCAACTCCATCACCGATGGCTTCGGCGCGCCGGTGGACAGCAACGCGCGCTGGCCCGATGTGCTCGCCGAGCGACTGGTGGCGGGCCGCGGAGCGCCCATGGCGGTGGTGAATGCCGGCATCAGCGGCAATCGCGTGCTGTCCACGGTGACCGGCCCCAGTGCGCTGCTGCGCTTCGATCGCGACGTGCTGATGCAGCCGGGGGTGACGCACGTGATTGTGCTCGAAGGGATCAACGACATCTCGCGTGGCACGCCCGCGACGAATCCGCGCGACGAGATGCCCATCGAGGAGCTCATCGCCGGCCACCGGCAGCTCATCGCGCGGGCGCATGAGCGTGGGCTCAGGATCTTTGGCGCGACCCTCACCCCCGTAGGCGGCATGAACCGACCGGCGCAGCGCGAGGTGCAGGAAAAGCACGCGGCATTCAACCGCTGGCTGCGCACGAGCGGCGAGTACGACGGCGTGATCGATTTCGAGAGGGCCACGTGGGATCCGGCGGATACCACGCGCATGCTGCCGGCGTACGACTCGGGCGATCATCTGCACCCGAGCGGCGCGGGGTACGCGGCGATGGGGAAGGCGATTGCGTTGGAGTTGTTCCGGGCGGAGCGCACGAAGGGAAAACGGTGACGGCGTGAGTACCGGCCCTGAGGCGCTCCGCGCCGCGCTGGCGGATCGGTATGTCATTGTACGCGAGCTCGGCGCCGGCGGCATGGCCACCGTGTACCTCGCGCGCGACGTGCGGCATGCGCGCGAGGTGGCGGTCAAGGTGCTGCACCCCGAGTTGGCCGCGGTGCTGGGCGCGGAGCGGTTCCTGAGCGAGATCCGCACCACCGCGAGTCTGCAGCATCCGCACATCCTCCCGCTCTTCGACAGCGGCGAGGCGGCCGGGCAGCTGTTCTATGTGATGCCCTTCGTGGATGGCGAAACGCTACGCTCGCGGCTCGAGCGCGAGCAGCAACTCCCCATTCCCGACGCGTTGCGGATTGCCCGCGAGGTCGCCGATGCGCTGCAGTACGCGCACGACCGCGGGGTCATTCATCGCGACATCAAGCCGGAGAACATCCTGCTGCAGGGCAGCCATGCGCTGGTGGCCGACTTCGGGATCGCGCTCGCCGTGACGAACGCGGGCGGTGGGCGCATGACGCAAACGGGGCTCAGTCTTGGCACGCCGCAGTACATGAGTCCCGAGCAGGCGACCGGCGAGCGCACCATCGATGCACGGGCCGATGTCTATGCGCTCGCCGCGGTGACCTACGAGATGCTCGTCGGCGAGCCGCCGTTCACCGGGCCCAACACGCAGGCGATCGTCGCCCGGTTGCTGACCACCGCACCGGCCTCGCTCATCGCCACGCGCAATACCATTCCCGCGCACATCGACGCCGCGGTGCTGGGGGCGCTGGCGAAACTGCCCGCCGACAGGCCGGCGAGCGCGGCGGAGTTCGCGGGGCAGATCAGCGGCACATCGCCGGTGACACTGGCACTCACGGGAGAGGCGGGGCTCCAAGGTGGCGGCGCCAGGGGCGCGACCACCGACGATCCGCGACGACTCACGCGTGCGCTGCAACGGACCCGCGTGGCGCTCTGGCTCACCGCCGCCACGGCCATCGCGTCGTTGAGCGCACTCGCCTGGCTTGCGCAGCGACCGGCGCCCGCCTCGCCGGCGCGGACCTTCGTGATGGCGCTCCCCGACAGCCTGGCGCTGCTGGATGCGCCGGTGGGTCGCCGGGTCGCGCTGTCGCGCGACGGACAACGCGTGTACTTCGTCGGCGGGACACCGTCGAATTACGGGCTCTTTGTACGCGAGCTCGCGGATACGCTCGTCCGTCGCCTGCCCGGCGGCGAGCGCGGCGGCGGTCCGGTCACCTGCCCTGATGGCAAGTGGCTGTATTTCACGCGCGTGAACCTGGGCGTCTGGCGTATGCCGCCAGACGGTGGACAGCCAACGCTGGTGGCAGACTCCGCCACCGTGACCGACTGCGATGCCGACGGTGCACTGCTCATGCTTCGCGGTCCGCGCCTGTTGCTGTGGCGAGAGGGACGACCGCTGCAGCTGGTCGCCGCGCCCGACAGCAGCCGTGGTGAGTCGGCGGTCGGGTCCGGCACCTTTCTGCCGGGAGGCACCCATGTGGTGTTCTCGGTGCGTCGCATCGGCGAGCCCATCACCCGCAGCATCCTCGGGACGGCGCCGCGCACAGGTGGCGCCATCACGTCACTTGGCGTCGTGGGGCTGCGCGCGCGATGGAGCAATGGACAGCTGCTGTATGTGCGGAACGGGGATCTCGTCGCGGCCCCCTTCGATGCGGCGCAGCGCGTCCTCTCGAGCGCCGCGCAGACGGTGGCGCGGAACGTCGCGACCCGCTTGACGGGGAGCGACTTCGATGTCAGCGACGACGGCACCCTCGTCTATGGATCGGGGAATTTCGGCTCCCGATTCCATCTGGTGCGCGTGGACCGCGCCGGACGCGAGGCGCTGCTCGATCGCGAACCGGGGTTGTACAGTTGGCCGCGTGTCTCGCCCGACGGCAAGCGGATCGCCGTGGAAGTGCAGGCCATGGATAACGCCGGATACGACGTGTGGCTGTTCACCCTGGCCAGCCAGTCGCTGGAACGCCTGACTCGTGGCTATTCTGGTGTCCGACCAGTCGGGTGGAGCGCGGACGGCCGGCGCGTGGCCTATCTCACGGTCCGAAAGCCCGGCCCCACGGTGGCGACACGCACCCTCGCGTGGATTCCAGCCGACCTCAGTGGCGCGCCGGAGGAGATTCCGCTCCGCGCCCCCGGCGGGGCGGCGCTGGAGGATGCCACACTTCGCGGCACCACGAATCTGATTGCGTTCCGCACCGGTGGGTACGGCGCGCCGGGTGATCTCTGGATCGCCGCACCCGCGCCGGGCGATAGCGGGCGCGTCGTGCGCCCCTTCGCAGCGACCGACGCGGATGAGGAGACGCCGCGCCTGTCGCCGGACGGACGCTGGGTCGCCTATGCCAGTAATGAGACGGGTCAGTTCGAGGTGTACGCCCGCGCCGCAGATGGTACGGGTGGCCGGATCTCGATCTCTGCCGGCCCCGGTGCGGAACCCGTCTGGACCGCCGACGGCCGCGGCCTCTACTATCGTGGCGACGGCCGCATGTACTTCGCTGCCTTCGCCAACGGCACCACGCTGCAGGTCGCGCGGCGCGACTCGCTGTTTGCCGATGTCTATCGCCGCGAAACGTTGGCGGTGTCGTATGACGTCTTCCCCGACGGCCAGACCCTGCTGATGCAGAAGCCCGGCGGCCTGAGTGGACGGTCACCGATCGTCGTGCTCAACTGGCCGGCGCTGCTCAAGGCCGGGCCGGAGAAACGGTGAGTACGGCGCCGATCGCGGTGCACTCGCCCAGGGACTCGCGCTCTCCGACTATCTCCGCGCGGAGCTCGAACGTTCCGTCGCGCAGCTCACGCCGGACGAATTGCGCGCGGCCCTCGCGCGCCTCGACGCGGTGGCCACGTCGGAGACGGCCGCCGAGGCGATACGGGCGGAGCGCGAGGGGCGGTGATCGTCGTCGATGCCTCCGCCATGATCGAGCTGCTGCTGCGCACCCCCTTGGGTCAGCGCATCGAGGCGCGGCTGTTCGACACCCCGAGTGCGTTGCATGCCCCAGAGCTGCTCGACGTGGAAGTCGTTCAGGTGTTGAGACAATTCGAGGCGCGTGGCGAGCTGTCCGCCACGCGCAGTGCCACCACGCTCCGACTCCTCGACGAACTGCCGGTGCGCCGTTACCCCCACGCGCCCCTCGTCTCCCGCATGTGGCCGCTCCGCTCCCACCTGACGGCATACGACGCGACCTACGTCGCACTGTCCGAGGCCCTTGCTGCGGTGCTGATCACGTGTGACGCGCGCCTTGCTCGCGCGCCCGGCGTTCGCGCGGTGGTCGAGGTGGTGTGACCGGCGCCGCCGTAAGCGCCACCCCGTCGAACTGACGTTGTTCGGGCCGGCCGGGGACTCGCCGCCGGAGTAGCACGAGCAGGAGTCCGGCAGCGGCTGCCTCCCCTCATCCCCCTCGCGTCTGCAGGGCCCGCATTCGGTCGCGCACCGCGCGGACCGCGGTCTGCATTGCCGGCTCCGCCTCCTTCCACATGTCCACGAAGTCGCCGTAGCGCTGCAGGGCGTCCCGCGTGTGGCCCGCCTGCTCGTGCAGCTCGCCGAGTCGGCGATAGGCGCGCGCCAGATACTTGGTGAGCGGCAGCCCCGAGCGGGAGCGGGGTTGCCGGTGCATGTTCTCCGTCATGACCGTTCCCGAGACGCTGCGCACCGCCCTGGCCGACCGCTACGAGCTCCTGCGCGAGCTCGGTGCCGGCGGCATGGCGACGGTCTATCTCGCGCGCGATCTCAAGCACAACCGGCAGGTCGCGGTGAAAGTCCTGCGTGCCGACCTCGCCGCCGCCTTGGGGCAGGAGCGCTTTCTCCGCGAGATCCGCATCGCCGCGGGGCTGCAGCACCCGCACATTCTGCCCCTGTACGATTCGGGGGAGGCGGCGGGCGCCCTGTATTACATCATGCCCTATGTGAACGGCGAGACGCTGCGGGCGCGAATGACCCGGAGCCTCGTCCCGGTGGCGGAGGCGCAGCGCATTCTGCGCGAGATCGCGCGGGCGCTCGCCTATGCGCACGCGCGCGGTATCGTGCATCGGGACATCAAGCCGGAGAATGTCCTGCTGGAACCCGGCGTCGCGTACGTGGCCGACTTCGGTATCGCCAAGGCCGTCGATGCCGCGCGAACCGACGATGGGCACGGCCTCACGACCGCCGGTCTGGCGATCGGCACCCCCGCGTACATGGCGCCCGAGCAGGCGCTCGGCGCGCCGGTCGATGCCCGCACGGATCTCTACGCGTGGGGCGTGCTCGCCTACGAGCTGCTCTCGGGCGCGCATCCCTTTGCCTCGCGCACCACCGCCCCGCAGCTGGTGGCGGCGCACCTCAGCGAAACGCCGGCGCGCCTCACGCCACGCCCGGGTCTGTCGCCCGCGCTGATCGCGCTCATTGCGCAGACGCTCGCCAAGTCGCCGGATGAGCGCCCGGCGTCGGCCGACGAACTCGTCGCCGCGCTCGAAGCGACGCACACCGCCGGCGCGATCGCCGAAGGCAGTGCCGGGTCGCCGCGAACCGCCGGCACGCGGAGGACGGCCGCGCTCGTCGTCAGCGCGCTCGTGGCTGGCCTCGTGCTGTTCGCCGTCCTGCGCGGGCGGACCGGCAACGGCGTGCCGTCGACTCGCGCCGAGACACCACCCGGTGAGCGCGCCGCGCCATCGCTGGTGGTGCTCCCGTTCACCAACTACGGTGGCGTCCCCGAGAACGAGATCTTCGCCGACGGCATGACCGAGGATGTCATCACCCATCTGTCGACCGCCGGGGGGCTCACGGTGATCAGTCGCACCTCGGCCATGGCCTACAAGGGGAGCACGAAATCGGTCACCGATATTGCAGCCGAACTCGGCGTCACCTCGGTGCTCGAGGGAAGCGTCCGCCGAGTCGGCTCACGCGTGCGCGTCGTGGCGCAGCTGGTCGATGCCCAAACGCGCGCCAATCGCTGGGCGGGCACCTTCGATCGTGAGCTCGTGGATGTCTTCAGTATCCAGAGCGAGGTGGCGCAGGCCATCGCCGACACGCTGCGCGCCACGCTGCACCCCGAGGCGCGGCGGCAGATGGCGCTGGTCCCTACGCGCGACACGCTTGCCTACCAACTGTACTTGCAGGGTCGTGCGCTGGCAGAGCGGCGCACATCGGGCGCAATCCGCCAGGCGCTCGTGCTGTACGATTCGGCCGTCGGGCGGGACTCCTCGTTCGCGCTGGCCTACGCACAGAAGGCGTTGGACCTCGCCGTGTTGCCTTCGGTGGACACGACGGATCCACGTCCTATGTACATGCGCGCGCGTGAAGCCGCAAAGCGCGCGGTCGCACTCGACCCAAGCCTGACCGAAGCGCACCTGGCATTGGGCGTTCTGGAGATCGTGGGCGGCTACGATTGGGCCGTATCGCTGCGTGAGCTTGACCTTGCTGTTGCGAGTGGCGCGGGCAACAGCCGCGTACACCTGCGCCGCGCCATGCTGATGTGTGCCCTGCGACGCGATTCAGCCGTCGCTGCCGAAGTGCAGGAAGCCGTGCGTCTCGATCCGATGTCCGGCGCGACGCTGCAAAGCGCGGGATCGTACCTGTTCTGCGCGCGTCGCACCGCGGACGCGCTCGCCATGATGCAACGGGCGGCAGCGATCGATCCCGGGAATCGACTCATTTATGCGACCCTGCAGCACGCCGCATGGACCCTCGGTGATGTCGAACAGATCATCGCATCGACGAATAGCATGGCGCGCGCGGAGGGTGGCCAGGGCATTGACCCCGTTCGGGCCCGAGCGGCCGCGCGCCATGGGCTGGCGGCGCTCGCGCGCTTCATGCTGGCCGAGAACCGCGCGCCGCAGGCCGTGCGATCGCAAATCATCTATCATGCCGTGTTGAACGATCGGGATGCAGTGATGGCTGACCTGCGTCGCCGCTACGCCCGGCGAGATCCCGCGCTGTACTGGGTGGTGCGCGTCCCGATACTCGATCGGCTGCATGACGACCCCCGGCTGATCGCGTTGCTGCGCGACATGCACCTCGACCCGTGAGCGCGCCCGTGCAAGCGTTACATGATGCCCTGGCCGACCGCTACGAGCTCCTCCGCGAGCTCGGTGCCGGCGGCATGGCCACCGTGTATCTCGCGCGCGATGTCCGCCACGCGCGCGAAGTGGCCATCAAGGTGCTGCACCCCGAGCTCGCGGCGGTGCTCGGCGCCGAGCGGTTCCTGAGCGAGATCCGCACCACGGCCTCGTTGCAGCATCCGCATATCCTGCCGCTCTTCGACAGCGGCGAGGCGGCGGGGCAGCTGTTTTACGTCATGCCGTTCGTCGACGGAGAAACACTGCGCAGTCGCCTCGAGCGCGAAAAGCAGCTGCCGATTGCCGATGCCGTGCTGTTGGCCCGCGAAGTCGCCGATGCCCTGCAGTACGCGCACGATCGCGGCATCATCCATCGCGACATCAAGCCCGAGAACATCCTGCTCCAGGGCGGGCACGCGCTCGTCGCCGACTTCGGCATTGCGCTCGCCGTCACGAACGCCGGCGGCGCCCGCATGACGCAGACCGGGCTCTCGCTGGGTACGCCGCAGTACATGGCCCCCGAGCAGGCGATGGGCGAACGCACCATCGATGCGCGGGCCGATGTCTATGCACTCGGTGCGGTGACGTACGAGATGCTCGCCGGCGAGCCGCCGTTCACGGGGCCCACGAGTCAGGCGATCGTGGCGCGCGTACTCACCGTCGCCCCGGCGCCGCTCATGGAAACGCGCCCGAGCGTGCCCGCCGCCGTGGAGCAGGCCGTCTTCTCGGCGCTCGAGAAGCTGCCGGCGGATCGCTTCTCGAATGCCCGCGCCTTTGCGGAGGCGCTGGAGGCCAACACGCCCGCAACGACCGGGCGCCCCTCCACCACAGCGGGATCGAAGCCGCGACGCGGCCCGGGCTGGCCGCTGGCCGCGGCCCTGGTAGTGGCAAGCGCGATCGGCGGCGCCTTCATCGCGACGCCCACCGCGACGCCGACAAGACTCGCGCAATCGCCAACGCTCCTCGCGACGATCGAACTGCCCGACACGGTCCGGATTCCCACCGGATTCGGCCGCGTCTTCGACATCGCCCCCGACGGCTCACAGCTGGTGACCGTGATTCGACACGGGAAGATGCATGCGCTGGCACGTCGACGCTTCGATGATGAGCGCTTCACCGAGATTGCCGGTACGCAAGGCACGATGGCGCTCACCGAGCCCCGGCTCTCGCCCTCGGGCCGATCGCTGTTGTATCTGGGGAGCGGCGTCTGGCGGGTGATCCCGACTGATGGCGGGACCGCACGTGAGGTGCGCCTCGGTGGAACGCCGACCTGGGTCAGCGAAGATTCCGCCATCGTTGATCGCAACGGGGTCTTGTGGATTGGCAACATCACGACGGGCCAGTTCCGCCAGCTCCCCAAGCCGGCCGTCTCCGGCATCTACGGACTCCGCCACCCCGCGCTGCTTCCCGGCGGAAAGGACGCCATCGTCACCGTCGCGCATGTCAACAATCGCGATGCGCGCGACTACCTCGCGGTGTACTCGCTCAGCGATGGCGCCATACGATCACTGGGCATTCGCGGGTACGACGCACGTCTCATCGCTGCCGGCTACCTGCTGTTCACCCAGAGCGGCACCGATCTTTTCGCCGTGCGCTGGTCCGCGTCGCGCCGCGCGCCTGAGGGCGAGCCCCTTCGACTCGCCGACAGCCTGCTCGTCGCCACGGACCCGGGGGGCGCCAGCTTTGCGGCGGCGCAGGATGGCACCCTGATCTTTCTGCAGGGACTTCGCGGCGGTGAGCCGGTGGTGGTGAGCGAGTCCGGCGAGGAGCGCGAGCTTCCTGGTCCGCACGCGTTCGGCTACTTCCCGCGCGTATCGCCTGATGGGCGGCGCATCGCGACCAGCGTGTCCTCCGCGTGGCGCGAGGGATTCTGGGTGAAGGACGTCGAGAGTGGCGTAGTGCAGCAGCGCGTGGCTGACAGTCTGGCACACCACGTCGAGTGGTCGGTCGACGGTCGTCGGCTGCTGTTCGTGGAGGCGCCAAGTGGCGCGCTGGTGAGCCGTTCCGCCGATGACGCCACCGATGTGCAGCGGCTCGGCGGTACCGGCTTCGGTCGACATGTGCCGTCCTTTGCGACCGCGACGGTCATCCAGTGCGGAGGGAACAGCCAGGGTGGTATCTCGGTGGCACCGATGCGTGCGCTCGATTCCCTGACGGTTCTGACCACGACGCCCGGCGGACGCTGTGTGGCGCCGACGCTGTCGCCCGACGGGCGATGGCTCGCCTATACGTTGAACGGCGACGAGGCCCTGGCCGTCTACCTCGTCCCTCTCGCCGACCCAACCCGACGCACGCGGGTGTCGATGGTCGAAGGGAGCAGCCCCCGCTTTTCGCCGGACAGCCGGACGCTGTTCTTCCGTGGCGCAAGACGCATGCTCGCGGCGCGTCTCGACGCCACCGGGGCGGTGTCGCGGGTGGACTCCCTCTTCGATGCTTCGGAGTATGTCAACGCCGGCAACATCGGCCGCGCGTGGGACCTCTTCCCCGACGGCCGCCGCTTTCTGATGCTGCGCAAGGCCCGCGTTCAGCGTCTGAGCCTGCTCACGAACTGGACGTCGCGGCTTGCGGGAGCGATCAGGTGAGAACTGTCGACTCGCTGCGCACCGCCCTGGCCGACCGCTACGAGCTCCTGCGCGAGCTCGGTGCCGGCGGCATGGCGACCGTGTATCTCGCGCGCGATGTCCGCCACGCGCGTGAAGTGGCCATCAAGGTGCTGCACCCCGAACTTGCGGCGGTCCTTGGCGCCGAGCGGTTCCTGAGCGAGATCCGCACCACGGCCTCGTTGCAGCATCCGCACATCCTGCCGCTCTTCGACAGCGGTGAGGCGGCGGGGCAGCTGTTCTACGTCATGCCGTTCGTGGACGGCGAAACGCTGCGCTCGCGCTTGGAGCGCGAGAAGCAGCTCCCTATCGCCGACGCCGTACAGCTCGCGCGCGAAGTCGCCGATGCCCTGCAGTACGCGCACGATCGCGGCATCATCCATCGCGACATCAAGCCGGAGAACATCCTGCTGCAGGGCGGCCATGCGTTGGTCGCCGACTTCGGCATTGCGCTCGCCGTCACGAACGCCGGCGGCGCGAGGATGACACAGACTGGCCTCTCGCTGGGCACGCCGCAGTACATGGCGCCGGAACAGGCCATGGGTGAGCGCACCATCGACGCACGCGCCGATATCTACGCGCTGGGCGCCGTCACGTACGAGATGCTCGCGGGCGAGCCGCCGTTCACGGGGCCCACGAGTCAGGCGATCGTCGCGAAGGTCATGAGCACCGAGCCGCAACGCCTTGATGTGTTGCGACGCAATGTTCCGGCGAATGCGGCCGACGCGGTGCACCACGCGCTCGAGAAGCTGCCGGCCGACCGGCCGGCGTCGGCCCGCGCGTTGGCGGAGGCACTCGTGGGGGCGGGCCCCGCGAGGCGCGCCAGTGGTGCGGCTCGCGATCGCACGACGCCCGCTCCAGTGGAACGATCGCGCCCCGCCTGGCGTGCGGCGCTCCTCAGCGTGGCCGCCGTGGCACTCGTGGGAGTGGGCACGCAGCTGCCGGTCACGAAACGCCTCGGCACCACGGCGACGGTCGCGGCCGGGGGCAACGGCGTCATTCGCGCCCCGCTCCCGCTGGCGACCGACGAACAGTTGAACAGCAATGGTCTGCGCATGCTGGCGGTCTCGCCCGCCGGCGACCGCATCGCGTATGTCACGGTGGGTCCCGACGGCCTCCGTCTCTACGTGCGCGATCAGCAGGACGTCGTGCCGCGTCGGCTCGAGGTTGACGGCGTCGGTGGACAACTCGTGTTCTCTCCCGACGGGAACGCACTGGCGTACGCCATCGGCGCCGAGATTCGTCGCATCGGCGTGCGTGCCGGACGCAGTGAGCGCATCGCGCTCTCGCCCGAGCGGACGTCGCTCACCATGCGCGGACTGCTCTGGCTGCCAGGCGATACACTGCTCATGGCGGTCGATCATCGCGGACTCTGGCAGGTGACGCCGGGGGCAAGCGACGCAACGCCGGTCGATACCAGTGCGGCGGTGCGTGTACTCAGCTTTCCGGTGCTGGCCGGGAGTCCCCGCTGGCTCGTGGCCACCCAGCAGGACAGCGCGAAGAAGTTGATGCTGACGGCGTACGATCGGACCACGCGACGGCTGGTGCCCATGCCCACCCTCTCCGGATACCCGGCGGGGCTGGTCGGCGACCGGCTGCTCTTCGTGAATGGAGCCAACACCCTGCAGATGGTGCGCGTCGACACCGTCACCTGGCAGCCCCTCGACTCACCAACCGCGGTGAGCGACGACCCGGTGCTTCGGAGTGGTTCGATCACGACCATGGCCGCCGTGTCACCGAGTGGCACCGTGCTCACGGTGCACGGCACCAACGACCGGGAGCTGGTGCTGGGGCGCGCCCGTGGCGATTCGCTGCTGCTTCCCGAGGCGCGGCTGTACGCCAACCCGCGCATCTCCCCCGATGGCAAGAAGATCGTCGTCACGGTGCGCGGCGAATCGGGACCGTCCATGTGGATCCTGGATCGTGGCACGGGCCTGCTGACGGCGGTCACCGACGGAAGCGGCCGATCACCGGAGTGGAGTCGAGATGGACGCGTGCTGCAGTTTGTCCGTTCCGGCGCCGATGAACGCAGTGCCTGGACCTTCTGGCGCGTGCCCGCCGACAACAGCGCCGCGCCGACATTGATCGAAACGCCACCGGAGCTCGCCGACGAAATGTTGGACACGCCCGACGGCCGATTGCGGATCTACCGCACCACGCCTGCCGCGCCGCATCCGACAGATGTGCTGGTGCGGCCCATCGACGGCAGCGCACCGGCGCGGGTCCTAGAATCGGGCCCGGATGTCATGCGACACCTGCGCCTGTCTCCCGACGGTCGCTGGCTGGCGTTTCAATCCAACCGCAGCGGCAAGGATCAGGTCTACGTGCGCCCCTTCCCCGGACCCGGCGGTGCGGTACCCATCACCGGGGAGCCAAGCCGGGAGCCCATGTGGACGCCCGACGGTGCGTGGCTCTTCTACCGACTGAACGCCGGCATCGTACGGCGACGCTGGTCGTCGTCCACCGGCACGCCGGGGCCCGAGGAACTCCTGCTCACGGGCGACTACGCGAGTGAGCCGCGCTGGGCCAACTATGACGTGCTCCCCGGCGGTGATGGGGTCGTCGCCTTGCGCCGGGCGGGCGGTCCGCCACGCGGCGTGATCACGTTCAACGTGCAGCGTCTGTGGGAGACCGCGCGATGACGGCGATGTTCGAGACGCTGCGCGCCGCCCTGGCCGACCGCTACCAGCTCCTGCGCGAGCTCGGCGCCGGCGGCATGGCCACCGTGTATCTCGCGCGCGACCTCAAGCATGAGCGCGACGTGGCCATCAAGGTGCTCAAGCCCGAACTGGCGGCCGTCCTCGGCGCCGAACGGTTCGTGCAGGAGATCCGCACCACCGCGCAGCTGCAGCACCCGCACATTCTGCCGCTCTTCGACAGCGGCGTGGCCGATGGCTTCCTGTACTACGTCATGCCCTACATCGAGGGGGAGACGATTCGCGAGCAGCTCCATCGCGAGACGCAGGTGGCCGTGGAGGACGCGGTGCGGCTGACCCGCGAGGTGGCCGACGCGCTCGACTACGCGCACCGCCGCGGGATCATTCATCGCGACATCAAGCCGGAGAACATTCTCCTGCATGACGGGCGCGCCATGGTGATGGACTTTGGCATCGCCCTGGCCGTGAGCGCGGCGGCCGGTGGGCGCATGACAGAGACGGGGCTCTCGCTCGGCACGCCGCACTACATGAGTCCTGAGCAGGCCACCGCCGACAAGGAGCTCACGCCGCGGAGCGACGTGTACTCGCTGGCGACGGTGTGCTACGAAATGCTGGCTGGCGAGCCGCCGCACCTCGGCAACTCGGCGCAGCAGATCATCATGAAGATCATCACCGAGCCGGCGGCGCCGGTCGCAAAGCTGCGGCGCACGGTGCCCGCGCATGTGAACGCGGCGCTCGAGACGGCGCTCGAGAAGTTGCCGGCCGATCGGTTTGCCACGGCCAAGGCGTTTGCAGACGCGCTGGCGAATCCGGCGTATGTGCGCGATGCGGCCGCACCGCGGGTCACGACGGCCGTGGCGCCGGTGCGTTCGCGGTGGCGTGATCCGGTCGTGTGGGGCGCGCTTGCCGTGGCCGTCTCGGCGGTGGCTGGGCTGCTCTCCTCGTGGCCGAAGCGTGGCGGCACCGTGGCCGACAACGGATCGGTCACGCGCGTGATACTCGCCACGGCTCCGGGTCAGGACTTCATTCGCGGCGCCACCTGGCGTGATTTCGATCTCAGTAGTGACGGGCGATTCGTGGTATACGTGGGCCATTCACCCGCGGGGCCGGCGGTCCTGTGGAAACGCTCACTCGACGCGCTGGAGGCGACGGTCGTACCGGGGTCGGAGGGCGTCTCCGGGACGCCGCGTATCTCCACCGATCTGCGCCGCGTCGCGGTTCGTCGCCGAGACCGCCTCGTGGTGCTCCCGCTGGATGGCGGTACGGCGCAGGAACTGGGGCTCGCCCCAACGTCGCTCAAGTGGGGCGACGATGGCGCGATCTACTTCCGCGACGATGCCACGGTGCTCTATCGGTGGATGCCGGGGGCGCCGGCCGCCGACAGTCTGTTCCGGCTCGGTGGGCGTCAGCTCACAGAGGTACTGCCAGGCAGCAGACGCTTCCTCGTGAGCAACGGCGGGCAGTCGCTCCTCGGGCTGCTCGATCTCGATCGAGGCATCAACGATCAGTTCGGCACCGGGACGTCGCCGCGTTTCGTGCCGCCGAATTGGCTCCTGTACACGCGCCCCAGCGATCGATCGATTGTCGTTCAGCGTTTTGACCCGGCGTCTGGTCGGCCGGACGGCGAAGCCCGAGTAACCGGTGATGCTCCATCACCGCTCGGGATGTTCACCGTTGCAGCGGATGGATCCTTGCTCTACGAACGCGCGGCGGTCGGCAGCGACAGTAGCCGGCTGGTGTGGCTCGATCGAAAGGGCGTGACGACGGCGATTGGCTGGATTGCGCCCCAGGCATTTGACGCGCCAGCCCTGAGCCCTGACGGTACGCGAATCGCGGTGGCACTGCCGACGTCGCGCGGCATCCAGAGTGGAGATCTCTGGGTGTATGATCTTCGGCAACAGTCACGGCTCCCCTTCGGACGTGATGGACTCGCCAATCGCCCATCATGGCATCCGGATGGACGCCATCTGCTGTACGTCAGTGCGGAAGCCGAGAACGCCTTCCTGCAGGAAATTGCCGTCGATGGATCGGGTACCTCCCGTCGACTCACCACACTCTCCAGTGCGCTCGCGGAAGGGTTCTGGTCGCGGGACGCCAAGGAGATCGTGATCCGCATGCCGGGCGTGACCGTGCGGAACATCTTTCGCTTTGTACCGGGAGTGGACACGAAGCCGACGCCGGTGCTCAACGAGGGTGTCGCGGAACACGCACCGGCCTTGTCGCCCGATGGGCGCTGGTTGGCGTATGCGACCGACCGACCTGGACGCAAGGAGGTGTTCATACGACCGCATCCTGGCGGCGGCGCACCGATCGTCGTTTCGCTCGAGGGCGGCCATTCGCCGCTTTGGTCTCCCGATGGGACGCGACTGCTGTACGTGAGCGCCGACTCCGCATTCTGGGAGGCGAGACTGCGTTCTGACGGCGGAACACTGTCGGTGGAATCACGCACGCGGCTGTTCAAGGCGCCGCCGAACATCGTGCTCGACCAGTATCGGCCGCACCATGCGTGGGCGCCCGATGGACGCATCCTGGCGGTGCAGCGGACGCCGCGGGCGGACGGGCGGCAGAATGACTATCTCGTGCTGGTTCGCGGCTGGCTGCAGAGCGTAACCGCTCCACCCGAGGTGCGACGGTGAGTACCGTGGAGCGCCTCACTGCTGCGCTTGCCGACCGCTATGAACTGCTCCGCGAGCTCGGGCAGGGCGGCATGGCCACCGTGTATCTCGCCCGGGATGTTCGCCGCGCGCGCGAGCCGTAAGCCGGACCGGCGACCCTTGACCGGATCAAAGAAAGGTATATTTTTTATACCGAATCTGGAGATGCGGTGGAATTCGAGTTCGATCCCCTCAAGAGCGCCAGCAACCGCGACAAGCACGGCATCGACTTCGAGGCCGCGCAGGCGCTCTGGCGGGACGACCGTCTGCTGGAGGTGCAGGCTCGGACCACCGACGAGCCGCGCTGGCTGGTCGTGGGACGCATCGACGGAGTGGCGTGGTCGGCGGTGATCACCTATCGCGCGCACCGCATTCGTCTGATTTCGGTGCGCCGATCGCGCGCTGAGGAGGTCGCGTTGTATGAAGGCGAAGGACTTTGACCGCAAGTTCGAGCGAGACGTCGATCTCACGCACGATCTGGACCTGTCCACGGCGCGCCGCCCCGCGCTCGCCCCGCGTCGCGTGAACGTGGATTTCCCCGCGTGGATGATCGAGTCGCTCGATCAGGAAGCCGCGCGACTCGGCGTCACGCGGCAGTCCATCATCAAGGTGTGGATCGCCGAGCGCCTCGAGAAGCGGGCGTCGTAGCGAGTGTGATGCGGCCGAACGATCGGCCTGCCCCTACACCGTCCGCACCGGCCCTGGGTACTTCGCGACTGTCGCATCGGCATCGAGGAGCGTGAACCCGTCGTGCCCGGTCCACGCCGTGCACCAGCGCGCGTGGACGGGGCCCATTCGTGCAGGAGCGGGCTCGACGGTGCATGTTCTGCCGTATGAGACTCCCCGAGGCACTGCGCGCCGCCCTGGCCGACCGCTATGAACTGCTCCGCGAGCTCGGGCAGGGCGGCATGGCGACCGTGTATCTCGCGCGCGACGTGCGCCACGCGCGCGAAGTGGCCATCAAGGTGCTGCACCCCGAGCTCGCGGCGGTCCTTGGCGCCGAGCGGTTCCTGAGCGAGATCCGCACCACGGCGTCGTTGCAGCATCCGCACATCCTGCCGCTGTTCGACAGCGGCGAGGCGGCGGGGCAGCTGTTCTACGTCATGCCGTTCGTGGATGGCGAAACGCTGCGCTCGCGGTTGGAGCGCGAAAAGCAGCTGCCGATTGCCGATGCCGTGCTGCTGGCAAGAGAAGTCGCCGATGCGCTCCAATACGCGCACGATCGCGGCATCATCCATCGCGACATCAAGCCCGAGAACATCCTGCTCCAGGGCGGGCACGCGCTCGTCGCCGACTTCGGCATTGCGCTCGCCGTCACGAACGCCGGCGGCGCCCGCATGACGCAGACCGGGCTCTCGCTGGGTACGCCGCAGTACATGGCCCCCGAGCAGGCGATGGGCGAACGCACCATCGATGCGCGGGCCGATGTCTATGCACTCGGTGCGGTGACGTACGAGATGCTCGCCGGCGAGCCGCCGTTCACGGGGCCGACGAGTCAGGCGATCGTCGCGCGCGTGCTCACCGAGCGCCCGCGACCGCTGACGAGTCAGCGCGAGACCGTCCCGGAACCGGTGGATGTCGCCGTCCTGACGGCCATGGCCAAACTGCCCGCCGATCGCTTCCCTTCGGCGCGCGCGTTTGCCGAGCAACTGCGCGCCGAAGCGGGAACCAGTCGAACAACGGCACCGACACCGCACGGGCGCGCGGCCGGTGTTCGCTCGACGGCGTCCCGTTGGCGAGCGGCCCTGCCCTTCCTCCTCGGCGGCGTGGCACTCGGCGTGAGCGTCGGCGCGTTTGCAGCGTCGCGCGCCACGCGCTCCTCGGCGACGAGCCCCGCGGCGCTGCCGCTGATGCGCGTCACGCTCGACAACGCCATCATGCCCAACGGCGTGATGGTCAGCCCGGACGGGAACCGGCTGGTCGTGCACGAGCAGAATTCGGTGAGCGGGTTCCTCCTCAGTGAGCGCCAGGCGGCCGACACCGCCTTCCGTCGGGTCAGTGCCATCCCCTGGGCGACGTCCACCGGGACGACGTTCTTCTCCCCCGATGGGCGGGAGCTCGTCGGGCTCGAGTGCTGCGCGCGTCTCGTGCTCGTGACCCGTACCGGCACGCGCAAGGTACTGGTCGATTCCGTCGTCGGTCTCGCGAGCGGCGGGACATGGAGCGAGCGTGGTCAGATCGTACTGTCGCTCAACGGGGTGCTGATGCGCCTGCCAGCCTCGGGTGGCGCGCCGACGCCGTGGGTCAGTCCGCGCGATTCCACCGAACGCCTGCTGCGGCCGCACTTCCTCCCCGGTGGTCGCGAGCTCGTGGCCATTCGCGGGCGGCGGCGGGAGTTCGAGGTGGTGCTGGTGAACGAGGCCGGCGAGGTGCGACCGCTCGGCATGAGCGGCAGCAACGTCAGCTGGGTCGACGCCGGTTACCTCGTCGTGGGCGATGGCAACATCATCCGCGCCTACCCGTTCGACCGAACGACCAGCCGTGTTGCGGGCGATCCCATCACACTCGCCACCGACGCCGCGGCACCGCTGGTGGCCGGCTCGTATCTCACCGCCGCGCGAAACGGGACGGTCTGGTATCTCCCCAGCGATGCCTCGCCGAACGAGGCGACGCTCTTCGATCGAACCGGTCTTGGCCGCACGCTGCCGCTGCCGTTGGGCCAGTACTACGGTCCGACGCTCTCCCCCGACGGGCGGTGGCTGGCGGTCGGCATTGGGGATCTCTCGGTGCGTACGGATATCTGGACCGTCAATCTCGCCTCCATGACGCTCTTCCGGCTCACGCGGGACTCCCTTAACACGGCGCCCGTATGGCTCCCGGGCGGGCGGGAGGTGGCCTACTCCGCCAATCCGGGGGGCGCCGGGATTCGGACCTTCGTCGCGGCGCCCGCCGACGGCAGCCGTGATCCCAATACGGTGCTCGGCATGCGCGACCTCATCCTGTACGATCTGAGCGTGTCGGCCGACGGCGCCCTCGCCGCCGTGTCGGCGATTGGACGCAGCGACACGAACCGCGATCTGTACCTCGTGCCGCTGGCGCATCCCGAACAGGCGCGACGGATTGCCGGACCGACCACGACCGAGACTCAGCCCCGACTCAGCGCCGATGGGCAGTGGTTGCTCTACGTGTCCGATCGCTCCGGCAATCCGGAGGTCTACGTGCGCAGCACCGGCAGCGACAGCACCGTTGTGCGGCTCTCCACCGCCGGCGGTCGCTTTCCCCGTTGGACGCGGAACGACCGAGAAGTGGTCTACGCGATCGGCGATTCCCTCATGTCGGTGGCGGTGTCCACCGGCGGAGCGTTCACGCATGGGGCACCGCAACTGCTGTTCCGCACGCAGCTCCCCATTCGCGGACTCGGCGCCAGCGATGACGGGGAGCGCTTCGTGGTGGTGCGCGAGCCCACGGCGCGACGGCGTATCAACGGGATCCTGAACTGGATTCCGCGATGAGTCCGTCGTGCCGACCCATGGCTCCAACTTCGCCCTAAACTATATCTGCTCATAGACTTGTAAATTGTCCCACGACACGGGATATTTTATCCCATGCTACGGGACAACGAACCCTACCGCCCTCGGCTCGCTGAGCGGCACCTCACGGCCGTGCTCGGCATCCAGCCCGTGGCGGTGATCATGGGTGCCCGACAGACCGGCAAGAGCACCCTGGTGAGTCACGCCGACGCCACGCGGCACTTCACCCAGCTCACGCTGGACGATCTGGCCACCCGCGAGCAGGCGCTACGCGATCCGGAAGGGTTGGTCGCGCGCGGCGATCATCTCGTGATCGATGAAGTGCAGCGCGCCCCGGAGCTGCTCGTCGCGATCAAGCGTGCGGTGGACCGCGATCGCCGCCCGGGGCGCTTCGTACTGACCGGATCGGCGAACCTGCTGAGCATGCGGCGCGTGCAGGAGTCCCTCGCCGGACGTGCGTCCTACATCTCGCTCTGGCCGCTCACCCGTCGCGAACGCGCCGGTGACGGCAGCGCCGGTCGCTGGGATCTCCTGTTCGACGCCGCGCCGCATGCGTGGCGTGATCTCCTCGACGCCGCCGGCGGCCAGCCGGACGATTGGACCGCGCTGGCCGCGCGCACGGCCTACGTTCCCCTGGCCCTGGGCGCGGCCACGCGCGATCAGCAGGCGGACTGGCTGCAGGGCTACATCGATGCCCTCGTGGCGCGAGATATCCCCGCGCTCTCGGCGATCGATCGACCGTTCGATCTGCTTCGGCTCATGCGCGCGGCGTGTACCGCCATTGGCCAGGTGGAGCATCAGGCGGCGTGGGCGCAAACCACCGGACTTCCGACCTCCACGGTCTCTCGGTGGCTCGATCTGCTCAGCATGACGTTTCAGTTGATTCGGGTGCCGGCCTACAGCGTGAACCGGACCAGTCGACTCACACATCGACCGCGCCTGTACTGGTCCGACACCGCGATGGCGCTCCATCTGTCCGGATCACCGGCCCCCACAGGGGCGCACCTCGAGAACCTGGTCCTGCAGGATCTGCTCGCGTGGAGTCAGGCGCGCTCCCAGCGACCGATGATCCATCACTGGCGCACGGCGGCGACGCAGCGCGAAGTGGATTTCGTCGTGGAGCAACCAGATGGCCGAGTGCTCGCGATCGAGGTCAAGGCGACGCGCTCGCCGGGCGTAGGAGACACCGCCGGTCTCCGAGCCTTCCTCGCCGAGTACGCGGATATCGCCGTGGGAGGGCTGCTCCTGCACGGTGGACACGACACGATGACGTTGGGGGAGAAGGTGGTGGCGGTCCCGTGGTGGCGGGTGCTCTGAGCGCCGGTCACGTGACCTGCGCGCCATCAGCGTGCCGGCGACGACTCAGCACCAGCAGCGCCGATAGCGCCCACCCGCGTGTCACGGGCTCCTCACGTCGTGCGAACCCGGTGTGAGCGGTGCATGTTGTGGAACGATGAGTGCCCCGGAGCCGCTGGTCACCGCCCTGCAGGACCGCTACACGTTGCTGCGCCAACTCGGCGCCGGCGGCATGGCCACCGTGTACCTCGCGCGCGACGTGCGCCACGCGCGTGAAGTGGCCATCAAGGTGCTGCACCCCGAGCTCGCCGCGGTGCTCGGCGCCGAGCGGTTTCTGAGCGAGATCCGCACGACGGCGAGTCTGCAGCATCCGCATATCCTGCCGCTCTTCGACAGCGGGGAGGCGGCGGGGCAGCTGTTCTACGTGATGCCGTACGTCGACGGCGAAACGCTGCGGTCGCGCTTGGAGCGCGAGAAGCAGCTCCCCATCGCCGACGCGGTGCAACTCGCGCGCGAAGTGGCCGACGCACTCCAGTATGCGCACGACCGCTGGGTCATCCATCGCGACATCAAGCCCGAAAACATTCTGCTGCAGGGCGGGCACGCGCTCGTCGCCGACTTCGGCATTGCGCTCGCCGTCACGAATGCGGGCGGCGCGCGCATGACGCAGACGGGCTTGAGCTTGGGCACGCCGCAGTACATGGCGCCGGAACAGGCGATGGGCGAGCGTGCCATCGATGCGCGCGCCGATGTCTACGCACTGGGCGCCGTGACGTACGAAATGCTGGCCGGCGAGCCGCCGTTCACAGGGCCCACGAGTCAGGCGATCGTGGCGAAAGTGCTGAGTACCGATGCGCCACGCCTCGATACCCTGCGGCGCAATGTCCCGGCGGCCGTCGCACAGGCGGTGCATCACGCCCTCGAAAGGCTTCCCGCCGATCGGTTCGCCTCGGCGCGGCAGTTCGCCGAGGTGCTCGAGGGGCGTGCGATGGCACCGGCGCATCAGATGAGCGGGCGCGCGGCGGCGGTCCCGTCACGTGCACCGACATTGACGATCGCCTACATCACGGCGGCAATTGCCGTGGCGTTCGGCCTCTGGAGTGCGCTACGCGCGCGCCCATCGGTCGACGCGGTCCCGCTGCAGGTCGCGGTGGCGCTTCCGGACAGCGAGGGGCTGCTGCCCGCCCCATCGGTGACCAATCGCCCGCGCCGGCTCGCCATCTCTCCCGACGGTCGCACGCTCGTCTACTTCGGTCCTGGCCCAGGCGGCCGGGGGCTCGGACAGCTGTGGCAGCGACCGCTCAATCGGCTCACCGGAACGCGAATTCCCGGCACCGAAGGCGCGCTCAATCCGACCTTCGCACCCGACGGGTCACCCCGCCTCGCCTATATCACGCGGCTTCCCGGCGGCGCGTTGCGCATCGTCGATCTCAGCACCAACAGCAGCATGACCGTGGCCGACTCACTGCTGGACGATAGCGGTGTGGCCTGGAGCGACGATGGCTGGCTGTACGTCGTGCGCCGGATGTTTGGCTCCGGCATTCACCGCGTCCGCGCGGCCGCCCGCAGCGTCCCCGAGCCCGTGACCACGCCGGATACGAGCGCGGGTGAACTCTTCCATACGCTCCCCTCGGCGTTACCGGGTGGCCGCGGTGTGCTCTTCACCATCGTCAACAAGACCGCCGATGTGGAGAATCGGCAGATTGGCGTCTGGGACGCAAGAACTCGATCCCATCGCGTGCTCATGAAAGGCGCGGCAGCCTGGTATGCCGCACCCGGCCATCTGCTCACGTTGCTGGCCGATGGGACACTGGTCGCCGCTCCCTTCGACGTGCCGTCGCTGCAGGTGACCGGGGCGGCTGTACCCGTGGCTGACGGCGTTCAACTGTCCGCGCTGGGCAGTGCCGATGTGGTCAGTGGTCCCGACGGCCTGATCGGATACATCGCGGGCGTCCATGCGGGCGTGCAACAGGAGCTCGTGATGGTGGCGCGCGATGACGTTACGACGCATCTCGACTCGGCGTTCAACGGTCGCTATCCGCGCGGGTTCGAGCTGGATCCGCGCGGCGAGACGTTGATCGCGCTGCGAGAGCCCCTTGGGCAGGATGTCGGCCTCGAACAGCTGCGCCTGGACAACACCAGCATCCGCCGCATCGCCACTGACGCGTGGGATCCGTTCTGGTCGACCGACGGCTCGCTGATCTATTTCGTCCGCCAGACCGATCGGCGGCAGCTGTTCGTGACGCCCGCCGATGGAAGTCGCGGCCCGCGACTCGTGAGAACCTTTCCGTTGTCCCGCACGTCCATGACACGTATGGCGTCGGACGGGAAGACGCTGGTTGTGCTCGGCAACGAGGATCTCTTCATCACGTCGCTCACCGGCGATACCACGCTGCGCCCACTCGTGCGCACCCCGGAACGCGAGCGCGAGTTCGCCCTCTCCCCCGATGGACACTGGATCGCAATTACCCGGGAGGAGGGGAGCGCGACATATGTCGACGTGCACCCCTTCCCCGACGTGGACCGCCAGCGCTTCCGCGTGTCAGATGGGCGAAGCGGCCGATCGCCTAGGTGGTCGCGCGATAGCCGCAGCCTGTTCTATCGCAACGTGTTCAACGATCTTATGCGGGTGGCGGTCAGTCCTGGCGCCGTCGTCACGTTCGGCAAATCGGTACCGGTCATGCGCGGGAACGCCGCCGGATTCAACGGCCAGATCGGCGAACTGTACGACCTGTTCCCGGATGGCCGCATCCTGCTCGCCCGCCCGCTGCAGGTCGGCGGCGACGCCCGCGAGCGCTTGATCCTCAAGCAGCAGGCCCTTCCCCGCCCTCGCTGACGCCGCATGCTTCCCGACCGTCTCCGCGCGGCCTTTGCCGACCGCTACGAGCTCCTCCGCGAGCTCGGCGCCGGCGGCATGGCCACCGTGTATCTCGCGCGCGACGTGCGCCATGCGCGTGAGGTGGCCATCAAGGTGCTGCACCCGGAGCTCGCCGCCGTGCTCGGCGCCGAGCGGTTCCTGAGCGAAATCCGCACGACGGCGAGTCTGCAGCACCCGCACATCCTGCCGCTGTTCGATAGCGGCGAAGCGGCCGGGCAGCTGTTCTACGTCATGCCGTTCGTCGACGGGGAAACACTGCGATCGCGCTTGGAGCGCGAGAAGCAGCTGCCGATTGCCGATGCGGTGCTGTTGGCGCGCGAGGTCGCCGACGCGCTCCAGTATGCGCACGACCGCGGCGTCATTCATCGCGACATCAAGCCCGAAAACATTCTGCTGCAGGGCGGCCATGCGTTGGTCGCCGACTTCGGCATCGCCCTCGCCGTGACGAATGCCGGCGGCAGCCGCATGACGCAGACGGGCCTCTCCCTCGGCACGCCCCAGTACATGGCCCCCGAGCAGGCCATGGGCGAGCGCACCATCGATGCGCGCGCCGACATCTACGCGCTCGGGGCGGTGACCTACGAGATGATCGCCGGCGAACCGCCCTTCACGGGGCCCACGAGTCAGGCCATCGTCGCGAAGGTCATGAGCACCGAGCCGCAACGCCTTGATGTGCTGCGACGCAACGTGCCAGCGCACGTCGCGGACGCGGTGCACCACGCGCTCGAGAAGCTGCCGGCCGATCGACCGGCATCGGCGCGCGCATTCGCCGATCAGTTGGAGGGGCGTTCGGCGTCGCCCACCGCGAAGCGAGGTGCATCTGCGCCCGCGCAGACCGGCGGTATGTTCACACGCACCGCTCTCGGCTGGCGAATGGCAACCATCGCCTTCGCCATTTCGACGCTCGGTCTGATGGCGCGTTGGCTTCGAACGCCCTCGGGCAGCGAGCACCAGGATGCCGTCACCCGTGTGCGCATGTCCCTTGCGCCGGCCTCGTACGCACCGTCTCTGGAAAGCGAAGGCATCGACCTCGCCGCCCGCGGCTCGCACCTCGCCTTCGTTGGCGCCCTTGACGGCGGCGGCAAGCGCAGCATCTGGCTCCAATCGCTCTCGGCGCTTGAGCCGACGTCCGTACCGGGTACCGACGGCGCCAGTGCGCCGCGCCTCTCACCCGATGGTCGACGCCTGCTCGCTCATGTTGATCGCACGTTCAAGGTCATCACGCTCGCCACCGGACAGGCCCAGACCATTCCGTCGGAGTATACCGACGCCACATGGGCCGATTCCTCGTCGCTCTATCTCGCCGCGAACAGTCGCATCATCCGCTGGACGCTTGCCGGCGCCGTGGACACCCTGTTGCCTCAGGATCGGGCGATCGTTCGGGATGCCCTGAGCCCGCTGCCAGACGGCTCGGGGCTGCTCTTTTCGGTCATTCGCCGACTGAACGGAGAGACCTATGCGCTCGCCCAGCTCGATCCCGAGTCGGCCATGCTGACGGCGTGGCGGCGCGCCGACGGGAAGTCCGTCCCGATCGTGCGAGCGGTGTGGGGCCGCGTGCTGCCGACGGGTCATCTGGCCTACGTGCAGAACGACGGCACGATGCTCATCGCCCCGTTCGATCTTGAGACGCTGCACCTCACCGGCCCGGCCACGCCGCTGATGCGAGTGCACATCGCGCGCGGCTATCTCGGCACCAGCGACATTCGTCCGCAGGTGGCCATCGGCGATGACGGCACACTGGCCTACGCCCCGGCGCCGGCCGACAGCACCGATCGGCTGTACTGGCTCTCGGCGACAAACGAAGTCGAGGACTCGCTTCGTTTGGAGGCGGTCGTCGAAAGCTTCGCCCTCTCCCCCGACGAATCGCAGGTCGTCTTGGCGCAGCGCCGCGCGGCCGTGCCAGGTCGCGCTGTCGGAACCGACACGCTGCCCGGAGTCGATATCGTCGTGCTCGACCTGCGGAGCCGATCCCGCCGGGTCATCGCCACCGGCGGCCAGAACATCCGGCCGTCGTGGTCGCCTGACGGTCATCGCATTCTCTACGTGACCGATGCCGGGGTCGCCGAGCGCCTGGCGGATGCCAGCGCGCCCCCGACGCTCGTGCTGGCGAATGCGAAACTGGGCACCAACAACGTAGCCGACGCGGCATACGCACCGGGAGGACGCATTCTCATCCGCACCTACCCCGGCAACCCGCCGACGACCGCCCGTCCGTTCGGCTCGACGTCGCGTGACATCTTCGTGGTCGATCCGGCGGCCCCAGTTGGTGCGCCAGACCGCGTCCGGCCCATTGCGGCCAGCGCGGCCAATGAGACGTACCCGCGACTCTCGCCCAACGGGCGATGGATCGCCTTCCAGTCGGGTGAGATGACGACGCCACAGGTGTACGTCATGCGCTTCCCGGACGGCGGCGATCGGCTGCGCGTCTCGACGAAGCGCGGCAACACGCCCGAGTGGACTTCCGATGGCACGCGTCTGGTTTTCCGTAGTGCGGGATCAGTGGAGGAGGTGCAGCTCGGCGGCGATCCACTCCGGGTAATCGATCGGCGGGCAGTGATCCCCGTGGAACCCGATGGTCTCGGCGGGTTTTCCCTGCGTCGTCGGGGTGGTCTCCTCCTGCTGACGCATCCGGTGCGGGGCGAGGGTCTCGTGCTGGTGCGCAACTGGTTCGCGGAGGTGCGTGCGTTGGGGGCGACGAGCCGATGAAGACGACCGACTATGTCTGACACACTGAGGAGCGCACTGAGCGACCGCTACGAGCTCCTCCGCGAGCTCGGCGCCGGCGGCATGGCCACCGTCTACCTCGCGCGCGACGTGCGGCACGCGCGTGAAGTGGCCATCAAGGTGCTCCACCCCGAGCTCGCGGCGGTGCTCGGTGCCGAGCGGTTTCTGAGCGAGATCCGAACGACGGCGTCGTTGCAGCATCCGCATATTCTGCCGCTGTTTGATAGCGGCGAAGCGGCCGGGCAGCTGTTCTACGTGATGCCGTTCGTCGACGGCGAAACCTTGCGCTCGCGATTGGAACGCGAGAAGCAGCTGCCGATCGCGGATGCCGTGCTGTTGGCCCGCGAGGTGGCCGGCGCGCTGCAATACGCGCACGAGCGCGGCGTCATCCACCGCGATATCAAGCCGGAGAACATCCTGCTGCAGGGCGCGCCGGGGGATCAGCACGCCCTCGTCGCCGACTTCGGCATCGCCCTCGCGGTGACCAACGCCGGCGGCAGCCGCATGACGCAGACGGGCCTCTCCCTCGGCACGCCCCAGTACATGGCCCCTGAGCAGGCCATGGGCGAACGCGCGATCGACGCGCGCGCCGACATCTACGCGCTCGGCGCGGTGACGTACGAGATGCTCGCCGGCGAGCCGCCGTTCGTCGGCCCGAACAGTCAATCCATCGTGGCGCGCGTGCTCACCGAGCGACCGCGCGCGCTCCTGGATGTGCGCGACCGCGTGCCGGCGCACGTCGCGGATGCCGTGGAGGCGGCGCTTGCGAAGCTGCCGGCCGATCGGCCGGCGACCGCAGCCCAGTTCGCGAACGCGCTGCGCGAGGAAAGCACGCGCGGTCGTGCGTCCGCACCCCGTCCTTCCCCGCGCACGCGATGGCGCGACGTGCGCCTCATCGGGATGGCCATCGTGACCGCCGCATCGCTCGCCGTCGCCGCGTGGAGCCTCCGGCGGCCGGTGCCGACGGAGGGTCCGGTGCTTCGCGTCACCATCGCCATGCCGGACTCGCTCGTGGATGCGACCACCTCGCAGACCACCGGTCATCTGGCCATCGCACCCGACGGCTCCCGGCTCGCCATGGTCGCGCGAGCCGCCGGATCGTTGAACAGTCAGGTGTGGCTGCGTGAGCGCCATGCGATCGAGGCGCGCCCAATCCCTGGCGTGTTCAATGTGCGCGATCCGTTCTTTGGCCCGAACGGCACGCGGATCGGGGTGCTCGAGCCCAGTTCGGGGACGATACGGCTGATGGATCTCGACGGCAGCGCCGAGGTCCGACTCAAGTGGAAGGGGCTGGGTCCCGCATCATGGGGGCACGACGGGTTCATCTACGTCAGCGACACGTCCGCGCGGCAGGGTATCGCGCGCTTTCCGGCGACCGGCGGCGCAGCCGCACCAGTCACTCGCGTCGATACCACACGTCGCGAAGCGTCCCACCAGGCGCCGCAGCTGCTGGCCGACGGACGCGGCGTGGTTTTTTCCGTGGTCTATGGCAGCACCACGGACATGAGCACCCGCGACATCGCGGTCGCCTCACTCGACGCGGGCACCCCGCATCGCGTGCTGACGCGCGGCGTCGCGGCGTGGGTGCCGGTCCCGGGAATCCTCATCGTGCTGCGGGCGGATGGGCACCTCGTCGCCATGCCATTCGACGCCCAGACCCGGACAATTGGCAGGCCTGAGGTGGAGGTGGCGACGGACGTCTGGCATGGCGTCACCGTCGCGACGTGGGATCTGGCGCTCTCGACGACCGGCACCCTGGTGTACCGCGCGGGGAGCAAGGGCCCGAATCTCAGTGAGCTCGTCTGGCTCTCACGGGACGGTGCCGTGACGGTGGCCGATACCGGCTGGCGCGCCGACTTCGTGTCCATGCGCCTCTCGCCCGATGGTCGCCGGGTGGTGGCGGAAGTATACGAGTCGTCGGCGGCCGGTCTGTGGATTGGCAGTCTCACCGATGGGGCGCGCAGCAAGCTGACGCGCGACGATATGCGGCCGCAGCGCCCGATCTGGACGCCGGACGGCCAGCGGGTGGCCTACATCAACGCGTCAGTGGCGCCGTGGTCGGTCGTAAGTCAGCGGGCCGATGGGAGCGATGCCCCGCGGGTCGAGGTACAGGACACCACGGACGTCTCGAGCGTGCTGGCCACGGGCGACGGGAGCGCATGGATCTATCGTACGTCGTCCTCGGCGGTGAGCCGCGGCAATATCCGCCTGCTTCGCGTCGGCGAGCGGGTGGCGCGCCCGCTGGTGGAGACGCCCGCCGACGAGCGTCACCCGGCACTCTCGCCCGATGGGCGCTGGCTCGCGTATCGCTCGGACGAATCCGGCTCGAGCGAGGTGTACGTACGCCCCTTTCCCAACGTGGCCGACGCCCGCATCACCATTTCCACCGGAGGCGGGAGCGATCCGGTGTGGTCGCGTGACGGGCGCGAGTTGTTTTACATCGACGGACGGGAACGGCTGGTGTCAGCCGAGATGCAGCTAGCCGGCGGCGCGCTGCAGGTGCAGCGCCGCCGCGACCTGTTCACCGTCCCCGCCGATATCGTCGGCAATATCGCGATCGCGCGCTACGACGTCGCCCCCGATGGCCGGCGTTTTCTCATGGCGCGACGGCGCAGTGCGCTCTCGCCCGGCGACGCCGGGCGCCAGTACACGTACGTCCTCAACTGGCTCGACGAGGTGCGCGCGCGCCTCGCCGCCGCCAAGGCTGCGGGGGCGGGGGCGCAGCGCTGAGCACGAGCGGCCGGGAGTTCGGTGCAGTGCGCGCGACGGATAGGTGGGACACTGACGCGATGCAGCCCGTGCACGCGTCGGCTCGGCGCTGCATGTTCACTCCATGAGTCTCCCCAACGCGCTGCGCACCGCCCTTGCCGACCGCTACGAGCTCCTCCGCGAGCTTGGACAGGGCGGCATGGCCACCGTCTACCTCGCGCGCGACGTGCGCCACGCGCGCGAGGTGGCCATCAAGGTGCTGCATCCCGAGTTGGCGGCGGTCCTCGGCGCCGAGCGGTTTCTGAGCGAGATCCGCACGACGGCGAGTCTGCAACATCCGCATATCCTGCCGCTCTTCGACAGCGGCGAAGCGGCGGGCCAGCTGTTCTACGTCATGCCGTTCGTCGACGGGGAAACGCTGCGCTCGCGGTTGGAGCGCGAGAAGCAGCTGCCGATTGCCGATGCGGTGCTGTTGGCGAGAGAAGTCGCCGATGCGCTCCAATACGCGCACGACCGCGGCGTCATTCATCGCGATATCAAGCCGGAGAACATCCTGCTGCAGGGCGGCCATGCGTTGGTCGCCGACTTTGGCATCGCGCTGGCGGTGACCAACGCCGGTGGCGCGCGGATGACGCAAACGGGACTGAGTCTCGGCACGCCACAGTACATGGCCCCCGAGCAGGCGATGGGCGAGCGCACCATCGACGCGCGCGCTGATGTCTACGCGCTGGGCGCCGTGACGTACGAGATGCTCGCCGGCGAGCCGCCGTTCACGGGGCCCACGAGTCAGGCGATCGTCGCGAAGGTCATGAGCACCGAGCCGCAACGTCTTGATGTGCTGCGACGCAATGTTCCGGCGACTGTGGCAGACGCGGTGCACCTCGCGCTCGAGAAGCTGCCGGCGGACCGGCCGGCCAGTGCGCGCGCATTCGGGGAGGGCCTCACGGCCGTTGGTGGCGCGCCGCGAATCGTTCGCACGAACGACACGCCGGCGCGCACGACCCGACTCGCTCGCCGCACCATCGTCATCGTGGCCCTCACCGCAGCGGCGATCACCGGCGCCATCACCTGGCCGCTGGCGCGGCGCGGCACGGGAAGCCCGGACGCCGCGGGCGATCTGGGCGTCATTCGCGCCGACGTCAGTGCGCCTCCCGGCATGATGCTCGAGGCGCGGACGCGCCGCGAAGTCGCCATCAGCAATGACGGACAACTGGTCGCGACGGTGGCCAGCGACAGCGCCGGCACCGCGATCGTCTTGCGTCGCATCAGCCAGAGCGCCGGGCGCCTCGTGCGGGTTCCGTCGGTGGAGGGGATGGCGTTCAGCCCCGACGGCGCCTGGCTCGGCTACGTCACGAGGCAGGGCGCGTTCAAGGTGCGCGTCGATGAAGGCGCACCCGTGTCGCTCGCGGCGCTCCCACCCGGATCGCCACGCGGTCTTGCGTGGACCGATCGCGACACGCTGGTCACGATGCTCAGCGGGCTCGAGGAGCGCGGTCATCGCACCGTGCTGATCCCTGCCAATGGTGGCACGCTGCTGTCGCTCGACAACCCGGGCATGCGCTGGCCGGTGGCCATGGCTGGCGGCGTCGTCCTCGGTGGCCTCGGCACAGTGAAGGCACTGCGCCTCGCGGATCGCCGCGTCATCGACCTCGGTGTCGCGGGCACGATGCCGCTCGGTGTCGTCGACGGACACCTGCTGTATGCCACGGCGGACGCGATCCTGACGGTTCCGTTCGACCCGGTTCGGCTGGTGGTGACCGGCGCGCCGGTGCAGGTCATCGACAGCATCGAGAGTGCCCAGACTGGTGGCGCCTACGCGGCGTTGTCGCCCTCCGGCACCCTGATCACGCGGCGGGGCCTGGAACGGCGCGAGGTGGTCGCCGTGCGTCGGGACGGGAGCGTGTCGCTCGTGACGGCGGACGAACCCCGCCTAATCGAGATGAACCTCGCGCCCGACGGTCGGCGGCTGCTCCTGCACGGCACCGGACCGCTCCGCCTGCTCGATCTGGAGACCCGTATCACGACCCTGCTGAACCGAGGCGACGTCCAGGATCCGGCCATTCGCAGCTTCTACACGGCCGCTCCGGCGTGGGCCCCCGACGGTCGCACGCTCTACTACACCGAGTCGCAGGGCCGGGTGCTCCGCCGGCTGCACACCGAACGCGGCGGTACTCCCGACAGCCTGCCACTCCCCGCCGGCCACTTCATCTCCGCGCTCTCCGTGTCCCCCGATGGTCGCTTTCTGCTCGTCGGCACGAGCGCCACCGGCCCCACGGGGATCGACGCGTACGTTGCCCCCATCGACTCCGTGGCGAACGCGCGCCCGATCGCGGCCACGACGGCGCACGAACGCATGCCGGTGCTGTCGGCCGACGGCCGCTGGGTGGCGTACGTCTCGGATGAGCAGGGCGAGAATCGCGTCTACCTGCGACCGTTCCCGGGGCCCGGTGCCCCCATCGCCGTCAGCGACGTCTGGTCCAGCGAACCGCGCTGGGACCGGCGCCGCCCCGTGCTCTACGTGCGCGAGCGCACACGCCTCGTCGAAGTCGTGATCGGCGCCGACGGACGCCCGCGGCCTCCGCAGGTCGTCGTGAGCGGCGAGTACCGGATACAACCCGCCGGCACGTCGCCGTTCTGGGACATCTCGCCGGATGGCAACACCTTCTACCTCGTGAGGGCCGTCGGTTCACGCGCCGTACCGGTCATCGCGTACCACTGGGCGCGCGAGTTCACGGCTCGGCAGCAGCGAGAGGCGGGACGTTTGCCGCTCCCATGACCATTGAACTCACCTGAGTTATGGTACATATTATGGTATGGCAATAATGACCCACCGCACCACCTTCGCCCTCGACGAGGCCACCGTCACGCGGATTCGCGCCTTGGCCGAGCAGTGGCAGGTCTCGCAGGCGGAGGTGATCCGGCGCGTGGTGGCGCAAACGGCGTCGGCCCCTGATCCGCTCGCGCTGCTCGACGCCCTGCATCGCGACCAGGCGGGCCTCTCGGCCGATACCGCCGCGGACTTTCTCGCGCAGGCCCGCGCGGATCGCGGCGTGTGGCGCGGCCGGTGATCTGCCTCGACACCAACTACCTGATCCTCGGCCTGGTCCCCGGCAGCCCTGAAGGCCGCCGCCTGCGGGCGTGGATTGTTGCCGGCGAACCGCTCATCGCGCCCGCGGTGGTGTGGTACGAGTTCCTTTGCGGCCCGGTCTCGGCGCGCCAGGTCGAGACGATCCGGGCCTTCCTGCAGGCCGTCGTTCCGTTCGGTGAGCCACACGCGCACATCGCCGCCGAGTTGTTCAATCACGCCGGACGCAAACGCAGCACGCGCGTGGATGCGATGATCGCGGCGATCGCCATCGCCGCCGGCGCGCCATTGGCGACCAACAACGGCGTCGATTTCGAAGACTTCACGCACGCAGGACTGCAGCTGGTGTAGCGCATCGCGCGGACGCCCGTTGTGCGTGACAGCCCGTGCGCTCGCGTGACGCGCGGTGCATGTTCTACCGCAATGACTCTTCCTGTCGCGCTCGCCGCCGCCCTGGCGGACCGCTATGAACTGGTGCGCGAGCTGGGCGCCGGCGGCATGGCCACCGTGTATCTCGCGCGCGACGTGCGCCATGCGCGCGAAGTGGCCATCAAGGTGCTGCACCCGGAGCTCGCGGCGGTGCTCGGCGCCGAGCGGTTCCTGAGCGAGATCCGCACGACGGCATCGTTGCAGCACCCGCATATTCTGCCGCTGTTCGACAGCGGCGAAGCGGCCGGGCAGCTGTTCTACGTCATGCCGTTCGTGGATGGCGAGACGCTGCGCTCGCGCTTGGAGCGCGAAAAGCAGCTGCCGATTGCCGATGCGGTGCTGTTGGCCCGTGAAGTCGCCGACGCGCTCCAATACGCGCACGACCGCGGCGTCATTCATCGCGATATCAAGCCGGAGAACATCCTGCTGCAGGGCGGCCATGCGTTGGTCGCCGACTTCGGCATCGCCCTCGCCGTGACCAATGCGGGCGGCGCGCGCATGACGCAAACGGGACTGAGTCTCGGCACGCCACAGTACATGGCGCCCGAGCAGGCGATGGGCGAGCGCACCGTCGACGCGCGCGCCGATGTGTACGCGCTCGGGGCGGTGACGTACGAGATGCTCGCCGGCGAGCCGCCGTTCACCGGGCCGACGAGTCAGGCGATCGTGGCCAAGGTGCTCACCACGACGCCGGCGCCGCTGCTGGAGCTTCGCGCCACCGTACCCATGAACGCGGCGGTGGCGGTAGCGGCGGCCCTGCAGAAACTCCCCGCCGACCGACCGGCCACCGCGCGCGCGTTCGCCGACGCCCTCATCAGCACCGCTCCCCTGCTCGCCGATGCGGGCACTTCAGCGCGCACCACGCGCGAGCCGCGCACGACCCGCAGCGCGTCGCGCGCGGCGGCGATCATGCGCGCCTCGGCGCTGCTGCTGGCCGGCGCCGGCGCGATGTACCTCATGCAGCGCGGTGTCCGATCAGCGGCCAGCGCCGAGCCGGAGCCCGTACGCTTCGTCGTGGAGCCACCGCCGGTCGCGGGGCTGACCATCGCGCCAAGCGCCGGTCGCCGCGGTTTTGCGATCAGTCCCGACGGCCGCGAGATCGCGTTTCGTGTGGCGTCCGCCGATGGAATCACCATTTATCGACGTCAACTCAGCGAACTGACGGTCACCCCGGTGCCGGGGACGACCGCGGCCTACAGCCTCACGTATTCCCCCGACGGCGAGCGGCTCGCCTTCAGCCGCTTGAGCTCGGGTCTCTTTGTCGTCCCCAAAACCGGCGGCACCCCCAATCGGCTGCTGGAGTCGATGACGGGGTCGGCCATCGCGTGGGAAAGCGGCAGCGCCCTGGTGTTTGCCAGAGGGCGTCAGGTCTGGCGTGTCAGCGCGAGTGGTACGGCGGAACCGATCGTGAAGGACAGCCTGAATGCCGTCGCCGCGATGCCGCATCTGTTGCCCGAGAACAAAGGCGTGGTCTTCACGATGCAGAACATCGCCGAGCGCACCCAGCGTCTGACGGCGCTGCGATTCGCCGACTCGGCCCTTGTACCGCTGGGGCTCGACGGCACCGACCCGCGCTATGTCGAGGCGGGCTACCTCCTGTTCGTCAGCGGCAGCAACACGGTCAGTGCGATCGCGTTCGATCCGGTGACCCTGCGGACCTCGGGGCAGCCGGTCGTGGTGCTGACGGACGTGAACATGAGTGGCTTCGGCGCGATGCTGGACGTGGCGCGCAACGGCTCGCTCATCTACGAGATCGCCACCGAAGATCGTCAGGTGGTCCGGGTACTCGACCGCACGGGAAAGCAGGTGGGGGTGTTGCCGGCCAATGCCGGGGGGCTCGGCCATCTGCGCGTCTCGCCGACGGGCGATCGACTCGCCTACGAAGCGGCCGGCAAGGACGGCGGCACCGATATCTTTGTGCTCACTCGGGCCACGGGTCAGGTGCAACGACTTACGCAGAACGGCAGCAGTCGGTCGCCCGAATGGAGCGCCGATGGCGCCGAGGTGTTCTGGCTCGAGGAGGACGCGGTGCGCATCAACGGGCGGCGTACCATGCGTCCGGCGGATCGCCTGCTGCGGCAGCGGGTCGATGGACTGAACACCGCCCAGCTGGTCCCGCTGCAGGCGCGGCAGATCCACAACTTCTCGCTCGCGCCCGACGGTCGCCGGATTGCCCTGTCCACGGGGGAACCCGGTCTGCACATCCTGACCATGGCGTCGCTGACGGACGGTCGCACGCTCGGAACGTACGGCGTGCCCGACGACGACAACGTGCAGCCGAACTTCTCCCCCGACGGTCGCTGGGTGGCGTACGTCTCGCATCGGAGCGGTGAGTATGCGGTGTACGTGGCGCCCGCCGACAGTTTGCCGCTGAGCCAGCTGATCTCCGAGAACATCGGGAACGCACCGATGTGGTCGGGAGACGGTCGCACGATCTACTACTCGGCCGGCGTCAACATGATGGCGGCAACGCTGTCACTCGGGCGATCCATTGCCGTGCAGCAGCGCGACCAACTCTTCGTGAACCTGTATCGCGAAGGGGCTCGCGATCGCTCCTACGACTTCAATCGCCGGTCCGGCGAGTTCGTGATGGCGGCGGGTGCCCAGGAGACGCCCAATCGCCTGGTCGTCATTCTGAACTGGTTCACGGAACTGCGCCGGAAGATGGCGGCGGCAAAGGCAATGCCATGAGCGACACGCCCCGTGACCGTCTTGCCGCCGCGCTTGCTGATCGGTACGAGCTCGCTCGCGAGCTCGGCGCCGGCGGCATGGCCACGGTGTATCTCGCCCGCGATGTGCGCCACGACCGCGATGTCGCCATCAAGGTCCTGCACCCGGATCTCGGGGCCGCCATCGGCGGCGAGCGGTTCCTCGCCGAGATCAAGACCACCGCGCGGCTGCAGCATCCGCACATTCTGCCGCTGCTCGACAGCGGGGCGGCGGACGGGTTGCTCTACTACGTCATGCCGTATGTGCGCGGCGAAACGCTGCGCGCGCAGATCGAGCGCGACCAGCAGCTGGCCATCGACGACGCGGTGCGCGTGGCGCGGGAGGTGGCCGATGCGCTCGAGCATGCGCACGCCCAGGGCATCGTGCACCGCGACATCAAGCCCGAGAATATCCTGCTGCAGGATGGGCATGCGCTGGTGGCGGACTTCGGCATCGCGCTGGCCGTGCAGACGGCCGGCGGCGCGCGGCTGACGCAGACCGGGTTGTCGCTCGGGACGCCGCAGTACATGGCCCCGGAGCAGGCGGTGGGCGACAAGGCGGTGGGCCCGCGCGCCGACCTCTATGCACTCGGCGCGGTGACGTACGAGATGCTCACCGGCGAGCCGCCGCACACGGGGGCGAGTGCGCAGGCCATCGTGGCCAAGCTGCTCACCGACACCGTGCGGCCGCTCACGATGCTCCGCCCGAATGTGCCACCCGCGGTGGACGCGGCGGTGCGGCGGGCGCTCGAGAAGCTGCCGGCGGATCGCTTTGCGAGTGCGCGGGCGTTTGCGCAGGCGCTGGCCACGCCGCTTGCGAGTACGGCGGCCGCGACCGCGATGCCATCGGCGGGCGGTCGCCCAGCGCGCTGGATTCGATTTGTTCCCTGGCTGGTGGCGCTTGCGTCATTACTCGTCGCGCTGGCGCGGTGGCAATCCACGCCCGACGCCGGCGCAGCCAGTGCACCGGTTGTGCGCTTGCCCATTCCATTGGCACCCACCGAGAATCCGTCGTTTGCGATTCAGGGTGGCCTCGCCATTTCACCTGATGGTCAGCGGCTCGCGTATCTGGTGCAGGATGAGAACGGCAGTCGGGTGATGCTTCGCCAGACGGCGGATCTCACGCCGCGCGTGATCATCGATCACGAGGTGAAGGACCTGCTCTTCTCGAGAGACGGTTCCCGGCTGTTGTATCGGGACGGATTCGAGCTGCGCCAACTGCCGCTCTCGGGCGGCGATGCGCGCCGCGTCACGACGTTGGCCAGCGGCATCCAGTACAACGGACTCACCTGGGGCAATGGCGACACCCTGCTGCTGGGATCGACGAGATGGGTGGCCGCGATTGCCACGGAGACTGGTTCGCTGAGGATCATCACGCCCCCCGACCGCCGCCTGACCGGCCGCCATCCGGTGCTGCTCCCGGATCGCCAGACGATCGTGATCAGCATGTCGGACTCGGCGCTCGGACCGAGCGGAACGCTCGCGACGGTATCTCTCGCCAGCGGCGAAATCCGCGTGCTCCCATATCCCCGACTGGTGCCGATTGCGGTCCTCGAGAATACCCTCCTGGCGTTGGATCCCGACTCGAGCACGATGCTGGCGTTGCCGGCCGAGGCGAAGGCCCTGACCACGGCGCGCGCACCGGTCGTGCTGGCCGACAACATCATGGGCGATCGGGCGAATGGGCCGCAGGCGGTGGTCTCCGCAAGCGGCACGCTGCTCGTGCTGCAAGGAGCGCTGCTCAATGAGGTGGTCATCCGTCAGACATCGGGCGCGGAGGCGACGCTCGCTCTCCCCGCGGATGCCTATCTTCAGCCGCGGTTTTCTCCGGATGGATCTCGCATCCTGCTGCAGACGCGCCGCGGCCGCCTGCTCACCTACACGCGCGGCTCTGGCGCCATCACACCACTCGGAGACGCCTATCGCGGTGATTGGATGGCCGACGGGCAGCGCATCGTGTTCATGGGCAGTCCGAATCGGTCGGTATTCCAGACGCGCCGGGCCGACGGCACGGGGCCAATCGACACGCTGATGCAGGATCGTGATGCCGCGGAATCGATACTCTCGCCGAATGCGCAGTGGATCGTATTCCGCACGCCAGCCGCTCGCGCGGCGCCAAACGATCTCTTTGCCGTGCGCCCTCGCGATACGGCGGCTCCCGTTCCGGTGGCCTCCGGCCCGAGTGTCGAACTGAGCGCGGCCATTTCCAGCGACAGCAAGTGGTTGGCATACGTCTCGGATGCGTCGGGACGATTCGAAGTCTACGTCCGGCCGTTTCCGGCCGATGGTCCACGCATCACCATCTCGCAGGACGGCGGCGCAGCGCCATTCTGGTCCAAGCAAGGGCGCACGCTGTACTATCGGCGCGGGACCACGCTGCTCGCTGCCGATCTCGGTGCCGATGGAACGATTGCGCCGACGCGCCGCACCATACTGGATCTGAAGTCCGTCAATGCGAACCTCGGCTCGGAATCGAACCGGGCGTATGATGTCTCAGCCGGCGAGCGAGAGGTGGTCTTCACTCGGCGTGTTCCGGGCGACACCAAGATTGTCCTGGTGCACAACTGGATCCGCGAACTGCACGAGCGCGTCAACAGCGGCTCGCGCTGATCAGCCTCGACACCCTGCGCGCCGCCCGGTCGGCGATTGACGTCAGCCTGAGCGACCGGTATCGTTCATCCAGTGGATGAAATTCGTCCACAACATGGACGATTTGCATAACCCCATGTCATAAAACATTTTATGACGTCACCGGCAGGCCGAATCGGAGCCAATCTCCCTCGATTTGGCGCTCAGCACCTGGTCGCCAGCACGCAGGTCATGCCCGTCTCGGTGCTGATGGGGGCGCGGCAAACGGGCAAGAGTACGCTCGTCCGCACGCTGCCGAGTCTTGGCGAGTACCTCTTCCTCACGCTCGACCGCGCGGACATTCGCGAGCAGGCGCAACGCGATCCGCACGCCCTCCTTCGGTCGGCGCCCAAGGTGATCATCGACGAGATCCAACGAGACCCGGCCCTCGTGCTCGCCCTCAAGGAGATCGTCGACGAACGTGCCTACGCCGGGCAGCGAGCCGTGGGGCAATTCGTCCTCACGGGGTCCGCCAACCTGCTCGAGATGCGCCGCGTGAACGAATCGCTCGCCGGTCGCGCCGCCTACACCACGCTCTGGCCGATGTCCCGGCGCGAGCAGCTCGGTCAGGGGGTCGCCGGCACGTGGTCCGACTTTTTCGCGAGCAGCACGACCGACTGGTTGGATCAGGTGCAGTCGATGCCGGCCGTTGCCGCCGATTGGCGCGACCACGCCCGTATCGGTGGGTATCCCACACCCGCTGTGGAACAGACCACGGCCGACGAACGCGCGTTATGGTTTCAGGGGTACCTCGAGACCTATCTCGATCGGGACCTGCGCGATCTCGCGTCCGTGAGCAATCCGCTGGACCTGCGTCGCCTCATGCGCATCGCCGCGCATCGCATCGGGCAGCTCATCAACCGCTCGGCGTGGGCGAACGAAGCCGGCATCGCGCCGACCACGGCCTTTCGCTACCTCGATCTCCTTGAGCAATCGTACCAGCTCGTTCGCCTCGAGGTGTACGCGGTCAACCGCGGCAAGCGCCTGACCAAAACGCCGAAGGTGTACTGGAGCGACACGGCACTGGCCTGGCATCTCGCCGGCACACCGCCACTCACCGGCTTTCACTTCGAGAACCTGATCGTGCAGGATCTCCTCGTCTGGCGCGACGCGCAGTTGCAGAAGCCGTCGCTCATGCACTGGCGCACCACCACCCAGGACGAAGTGGACGTCGTCGTGGAGCAACCGGACGGCCGACTGCTCGCGATCGAGTGCAAGAGCGGGGAGCGTCCGACCTACAACGACGCCGACGGGTTGCGGCTGTTCCTCCGCGAGTATCCAGCCGCGGTCGGTGGGCTGCTGTTGCACGGCGGCACCGAGACGCGGTGGCTTGCCGACCGCGTGCTCTCCGTGCCCTGGTGGCGCGTGCTGTAGGCGGCCAAGCCAGTCACTCCGCGTCAACGATCGGACGCGCAAGCCGCACACCGCACGCGACGTTGGCGACCGCGTCGCGTCGGCCGTACCTTGGGATGACCCGTGACGAACGCACCGTGAGCAGCCCCGCCTCCGACGCGCGCCTCCGCGCCGCCCTCGCCGACCGCTATGAGCTCCAACGCGAGCTCGGCGCCGGTGGCATGGCCACGGTCTATCTCGCGCGCGACGTGCGCCACGCGCGTGAGGTCGCCATCAAGGTGCTGCACCCTGAGCTGGCCGCGGTGCTCGGCGCCGAACGCTTTCTGAGCGAGATCCGCACCACCGCGAGCCTGCAGCACCCGCACATCCTGCCGCTGTTCGACAGCGGGGAAGCGGCCGGGCAGCTGTTCTTCGTGATGCCGTACGTGGAAGGCGAAACGCTGCGCCATCGGCTCGAGCGTGAACGGCAACTCCGCATTCCCGACGCCATCACGCTGGCGCGGGAAGTCGCCGACGCCTTGCAGTACGCGCACGACCGCGGGGTCATTCATCGCGACATCAAGCCCGAGAATATCCTGCTCCAGGGTGGGCACGCGCTGGTTGCCGACTTCGGCATTGCCCTCGCGGTGACCAACGCCGGCGGCACGCGTATGACCCAGACCGGCTTGAGTCTCGGCACGCCGCAGTACATGGCCCCCGAGCAGGCCATGGGCGAGCGGAACGTCGACGCGCGCGCCGATCTCTATGCGCTGGGCGCGGTGACCTACGAGATGATCGCCGGGGAGCCGCCGTTCACGGGACCGACGAGTCAGGCGATCGTCGCCAAGGTGCTGAGCGGTGATCCGGCACCACTCGATTCGCTCCGGCGCAACGTTCCCGCGCATGTCGCGGATGCGGTGCACGTGGCGCTGGAGAAGCTGCCCGCCGATCGCGTGGCAAGCGCCGCCGAATTTCGCGCCACCCTGCTTGGGGAAGCGCCGCGCGCTCGACCGTCGCGCGCCGCGCGTGGCGGGCCGCCTGCCGTCGGAACGCGTTGGATTTGGCCCGCCCTCGCGGCGGTGAGTACGGTGATCGCGATCGGCCTTGGCGTGGACCGAATGCGCCGCACCGACGCGCCGGCCGCTCGTGAGGCAAGCAGCGTGTTCCAGATCGGGCTGGCCGACAGCGCCAGAATTGCCGGCGTGGCGGGCGGCTGGAAGGTCGCCATCTCCCCCGATGGACAGTACCTGGCGGCCGTCCTGCTGGTCGGTTCCGGCACCCAGCGTTCGCTCTATCTGCGTCGCAGCGACGATCTCGAGTTCCGACGGGTGCCTGGCACGAACGGCGCGACATGGCCCACCTTCTCTCCGGATGGGCGACAGATTGCGTACTACGCCGGCGAAGTGCTCTTCACGATTGCGGTGGACGGGGGCACGCCGATCGAGGTGGCACGGACCAGCATCGGCGCCTCCACCTGGACCGACGACGGACGGTTGCTCTTCCAAGTCGACACGGTCCTGGCCATCGCGACCCCCGGGCGAGCGATGCAGCGTATCGTGCCAACGCTCAATGGGCGCGCCGTCGGTGTGAACTATCCTTCGGCACTGCCGGGCGGCCGTTACGCACTGATCAACTTTATCGAAGGCAGCGGGGTGGTGCGTCGCCTTGACGCGCAGCGGGTTGGCGTGCTCGAGATTGCGAGCGGCGTCATACAGCCACTCGATCTCCCGGGATCGAATCCCCGATATGCGTCCGGCTACGTGTTGTTCGGCCGCCGAGATGGGTTGTACGCGGTGTCGTTCGACATTCGTTCGCGTCGCGCAGGGGGCGCCCCGGTGAGGATAGTCGACCGGGTGGCGTATGGTGGCGGCGGACAATTCAGCTACGGTGTCACGGACCACGGGACGCTGATGTACCAGCCCGCCTTGACGGGCGCCGTGACGGTGGCGCCCGACGCGCTCGTCCGCTACGACCTCTCGGGCGGGCGAGCCACGACACTCACCGATGCCGGTGGCGTGTTCCGCGACATGCGCATTTCGCCGGATGGACAGCGCGCGATCGTGCGGCGCGACGCCTCGCCCGATCTTGGCAACCTGTCGATCTACGAGTTTGCCACCAATACGTTCACGCGCCTGACCGATGATTCGGCGTCGTTCCGCGGCGAATGGAGTGCGGATGGACGTCGCGTCGTGCACCTGCGGCGCTTCGGCGTGGATTCCGTGCTGGTCATCTCACGCGCGTGGGACCGGAGCGGCCCAGATTCCACGTTGCTGCGCACGAACTTCGATGCCGGTGCCGCCGGCAAGGGATTCGGCTTCCAGTACCTGTCGTTGGCGCGGACCAACAGCCGCGTCGCGGTGCGCATCGGGGGAACGTCGTTCAACCCCGATATTTATATGTCGACGCTCGCCGACTTGCGGGTGCGGCGGCCGCTCGCCATTGCCGCCACCGCCGCGCGCGAGCTCAACCCGGCGATGTCACCCGATGGACGCTGGGTCGCGTATCAGTCGGACGAATCGGGCGTGAACGAGATCTACGTGCTCGACACCGATGGCCGCGGCCCGCGCCTGCGCGTGTCCGAGCACGGCGGCGTGGAGCCCGTCTGGTATCCCGACGGACGGCGCCTGCTCTTCCGCGCGTCGAGGAATTTTGCGCGCGCGACGTTGTCATTCGCACCGCTGGCGGTGACGGCACGTGATTCGCTCGCGCCGGATCCGTTCTATCGCACAGAGGGAACCTTCAGCTACGATCTCTTCCCGTCGGGGGATGCGGTGCTCGTCACCACCTCTAATTCGGCGGGGGGCGTGGGCGATGATCTTCATATCCGCGTGCTGACCAACTGGACGGCTCGCGTGAAGAGTGAGGGAGCGGCGCGGTAAGGCCATCCCGGGGGCGTGGCCACGGGTACATCGCGGAGCAGCGCGGCTCACCCCTCCCGCCACGCCGCCTTCACCTTCACCGTCACCCCCTGCACGCCCCAGTGAATGCGCAGCTGCGCCTCGTCGCGCAGCACCATGGGGAAGTAGATCGCCATGCTCTCCATCATCGAGAGCGAGTCGGGCAGCACGTCCACCCGCAGCGCATCGCGCGACGGGCCGCTGTACGACTTGTGATCCACCAACGCATCACGATTCAGAATGACCGTCCACGCGGCGTGCTCGCGCGGAATGAGCCACAGGGAGTACGTCCCCGCACGCAGCGGCTTCCCCTCGATCGTGACGTCGTGATCGACCGTGAGGCGCGAGGCCGAGTCGGCACCGGGGTGCCAGAGGCTGTCCCACGGCACCAGCGCGCCCCAGAGCGTGCGGCCGCGGGCCACCGGGCGGCCGTACTCCAGCGTGACCGTGGTGAGCGCCACGTGCTGCACGATCGTGGTGCGCTGGCTGGGCGGGTACATCTGGGCCGCCGCAGGCCGCGCGGCAACCAGCAGCAGTCCCATCGTGGCCAACCGAAGGGTTCTGGTCATCGAAGCATCTCCAGGTGATGAACCGCGGGCACGTTACTTCGCGGCAGCGGCGCGCTTCCACGCCTCCAGCCAGTTCGCATACAGGAGCACCGGCGAGCGCTGCGCATCGGTCAATCGCACCATCACGAAGGAGCGGCCATCCGGCGCGGCGTCCCAGGTGGACTCGAGCCCGAGCAGCTGGTAACGCGCGGCGAACAGGAACGTCGGTTCGGTGATCCGTGGGGCGTCGGTGGGGCGCGCCCCGAGCGTCACGCGCGAGACGAGGACGGAGTCGCCGGAGCGGAAGAAGATTTCACCGGACCGTGTCCATCGCGGCTCTTCGCCACCGCGTCGGGACACGGCAAACTTTGGGGCGCCGGCTGCGAGGTGGCGAATGTACACCTCGTCGCGCCCGGATTCGTTGGACACGTACGCCAGCCAGTCGCCGGTCGGGCTGGTGGCAATGCTGCGCTCGTTGAACCGTGTCTGCGCGATGGGGCGCATCGCCGCCGGCGAATCGACGGGCATGGCAAAGATATCGCGGCCCGTGCTTTGCGAGTTGGCATCTTCGCGCCACACCAGCGTGCGCCCATCGGCGGTGAGGGCGAGCTCGTAGATACCGCCCGGGCGGTCCACGAGCGTCGTCGCCGGCGCCGTGCCGTCAGCCGGCATGCGAGCGGCGAACAGGATGTTGGACGGCTTTCGCTTGGCCAGCAGCAGCGAGCGCCCGTCGGGCGTCCACGCCGGTCGCGAATTCTGGCCGTCGGTGGTGACGCGCAGCTTGACCCCGGTCGCCGTATCGATGCTGTAGAGATCCCCTTCGCGCGTGGTCGTCAGCGAGCTGAGTTCGCCCACTACGACCCGCGCATCGGTGGGAGAGAAGCGCGGCCCGAAGTAGGCGCTCTTGCCGCTCAGCAGCCGCGCGGTGCCGGACCGATTCACCAGCACGAGTTCGCCCAGCGTGGCATCCTGCGTCGAAATGGCCAGCAGGCCATTGTCCGCCAGGTCGTAGCGGGAGCCGCGCATGGTGATCGGCGTCTCGCCGATGATGCGCGGATCACCGGTCGTCTTGAGGCTCCGCGGATCGAAGGGGACGCCCTGCAAGATGCCATCGGGTCCGACGAACACCAGCACGCCGCGCAGATACAGCCCCCGCGCCGCGCTGATCCCCAGCTCCGTCAGCTTTCCGCCGCCGTCGAGCGGGAGGGCCACCAGATCGGGCACGTTGTGGCGGAGTCGAGACAGCAGCAGCGTGTGCGTTTCCTCGATCAGGTGCGGTGCGCTGTACATCGCGCCGGAGTCGGCCGCGCTGGCGACGAGCGTCTCCGGCTCGCCTCCGGTGAGCCGTACCCGTTGCACCCCATCCGGCCCGGCGACGATGATCCAACCATCGCGCGTGATCGTCACGCCGCTGAAACGGCCCGTCATGATCTGTCGCGGTTGCCCGCCGTTCGCATCGACGACCAAGACCTGGCGCGAGCGGAGGAAGAGCACCGACTTGCCGTCGGGGGAGAGCGCAACGCCCAGCGCGTCCTCCGTCCCCGGAATCGCGCGCACATCCCCACGACTCAGCGTGGAAAGGAAGACCCGTGTGGCGGCCACCGAATCGCGCCCGAGCCACGCCAGATGCGTCCCATCGCGCGACAGCGCAAAGCTGCGCAGCCCCGCGAGCGACGCCAGCTGCTGCACCTCCACGTTGTGCGCCTCCACCAGCATCGGCTGCGCGGGCACGTCGTCCCTCGCCCCGGTGCGCCAGAGAGCCCACGCCGCCACGCCAAGCGCCACCACGGCCACACTCCAGGGCGCGACGCGCGCCCATGAGGCGCCACGGGCCGGACGCGCGAGGCCCGGCGCGGCCGTCATCGTCGTGAGCGTCGCCGTCGCCTCGGCATGCTGCAACGCGTGCACGAACTCACCCGCCGTCGTCCAGCGATCCGCCGGTAGCTTGGCGAGCGCCTTGAGCACCGTGGCTTCCACATGCCGCGGAATTGTGTCGCGTACCGCCGTGGGGTTCGCCGGACGCTCGGTGAGCACCTTGGCCACGATGGCTTGCACCGTGGCCCCGGTGAAGGGCGGCTCACCGGTCAGCATCTCGTACGTGACCGCGCCGAGCGCATAGACATCACTGCGCGCGTCGATGGTGCGTTCGCCCATCGCCTGCTCGGGACTCATGTACTGCGGCGTCCCGAGGCTGAGCCCTGTTTGCGTCATGCGTTGCCCGCCCGCCGTCTGCACCGCGAGCGCGATGCCGAAGTCGGCCACCATGGGGCGCCCGTCGTGCAGCAGCACGTTCTCCGGCTTGATGTCGCGATGGATGACGCCCTGCCGGTGCGCATACGCCAGCGCTTCCCCCACTTCCGTCGCGATGCGCAGCGCAGGCTCCAGCGGCAACTGCTTCTCGCGCTCGAGCCGTTCGCGCAGCGTCTCGCCATCGACCAGCGGCATGACGTAGTACAGCAGCCCATCCGCTTCGCCGCTGTCGAGCAGCGCCAGAATGTTCGGATGCTGCAGGCGGGCCGTGGTGCGGATCTCGCCGAGAAAGCGATCGGCGCCGAGCGCTGCCCCGAGATCAGGGTGCAGCACCTTGATGGCCACATCGCGGTCGTGCCTGAGGTCGACCGCGTGATACACGGTCGCCATGCCGCCGGCGCCAAGCTCGCGGGTGACGCGATACCGATCGGCGAGCGCGCGGGTGAGACGGTCGAGCATGGTCATGGCGGGCAGGGAGGGGACACGGGTCAGCCCTTGCGAAGATACGATCCGACCCGTGGTTCCGTGGGGCCGGCGACGGGGTTGCGGGGCGGATTCTCGGCCGGGCCGGCGATGGATGATCCCCACACGGCCCCGCCCGAATTGGCGCCGCAGGGCCGGAACCGGCTACAATTCTCGCGTCCCGCCCCTATCCCACACGTCATGCCCCGCAGCCACACCGCCGAACTCGGAACCGCCCTCGCTGGTCGCTACCTCGTCGAAGGACACGTCGGCAAGGGCGGCATGGCCACGGTGTACCAGGCGCGCGACCTGAAGCATGACCGCAACGTCGCCCTCAAGGTCCTGAACCCGGAGCTCGGCGCTGTACTGGGCGCCGAACGGTTCCTGACCGAGATCAAGGTCACGGCCACGCTGCAGCACCCCAACCTGCTCACGCTCATCGACAGCGGCGAAGCGAACGGGTTGCTGTACTACGTCATGCCGCTGCTCGAGGGCGAAACGCTGCGCGCCCGCCTCAAGCGCGAGGGGCAGCTCTCGGTGGATGAAGCGGTGCGCATCGCGGTGGGGATCGGCAATGCGCTCGCCTACGCGCACGCGCGCGGCGTCATTCATCGCGATCTCAAGCCCGAGAACATCATCCTGCAGCACGGGCAGCCGATCGTCGTGGACTTCGGTATCGCGCTCGCACTCCGCAAAGCCGGTGGCACGCGGCTCACACAGACGGGCATGTCGATCGGCACGCCGCAGTACATGAGCCCCGAGCAGGCCGCCGGCGAACGCGAGATCGATGGCCGCGCCGATATCTACGCGCTCGGTACGCTGCTCTTCGAAATGCTCGCCGGTGAAGTGCCGCATGCCGGCCCCACCGCGCAGGCGGTGATCGCCAAGGTGATGACGACCGAAGCACGTGTCGTCACCACCGTGCGCCCGAGCGTGCCGAATCGCGTGGCCGAGGTCATCCGCAAGGCGCTGAGCCGCGCCCCCGAAGAGCGCTACGCTACGGCCGATGAATTCGTGCAGGCGCTCGAGCCGCGTGTCACCGGCGAAACGCTCGCCCCACTCACGACAACCATGCCCACGGCACCGGCGCCGGTCGCGCCGAGCGGGCACTCCACCGCCACGCTCGCCGGCGTCGCGGCGGCGGCGGCCGCCGCAGGCTTCGCGCTCGGCTGGATCCTCAAGCGCTGAACGCCCGCGGCACCGCGGGTCAGCGCCCGATCGCGACCTGCTTCATCGCCTCGGCGATGACGACATCCGGATCGTAGTTCACCAGGTAGCCGTAGCCGAACATCCGGTCGAGCGCCTTCCAGAAGTTGGCCATCCAGATCTGGCCGGCGACGTCCGTGCCGAGGTCGAGCTCGTCGTTCAGGAACTTCACCCAGCTCGCTTCCTTCCACGCCACGAAGCGGCGCACTTCGCGCTCGCCATTGGGCGGCGCCTGCGGCGGGGCGGGCGGCATCGGGTTGTCCTTCGCCTTGAGCAGCGTGTTCACCCCCGGGCCGGCGCAGATGATGTGGCCGTAGATGTTCTCGCCCTTGGCCATGTCGAAGAGCGTGGTGATGCACACCACGGCGCCTTCACTCACCACGCTGCAGTCGGTGGGGAACACCACGCGCACGAGATTGTTGTCGTGCAGCACCTTGAACAGCCGAGGCTCGCGCGAAACGGTGTAGCCGCCGCGCTCCACATACTTGCGCTCCCCGATGAACGGGCCACTCTCGAGAATCGCCTCGACAATCTGTTCACGTGCCCACATGGCTGCTCCGGTAAAGTTGGTCGATCAGAATCTCTAGTCGTTACTCGTCATCACGTTGCGGATGAGCACCAGCGCGCCACCGGCGGCCAGCGCGTACCCCACGACCACCATGCCGGGGAACCCGAAGATCGTGAAGCCCGAGTAGTTGACCCACATCGTCCCCGACACGATCAGGGCGGCAACGAGGAGCCCCACCGTGATGCGGTTCGCGATGCGGTCGATGCCGCGAATGAACCGGTCGGTCTCGGCGATGCGGATGCGCACCGGGATCCCGTCTTCCGACTGGTCCAAGAGCCGCTGCAGCTTCGACGGCAGCTGCCGCCGGAGTGCATCGAGATCTGCCACCGTGCTCAGCATCGCGCGAGCGGAGAATCCCTGACGCAGATGCTCCCCGAAGATGTCGTTGGCATACCGTTGCACCGCCTCGTTCGGGTCGAACTGCGGGTCCAATGTCATGCCCACATGCTCGAGGTTCATCAGCGTCTTCCCGAACAGGGCAAACTCGGGGGGCATGCGCAGCCCCGCATCCGCTGCCGCCCGCCCCAGCACGAAAAAGAGCATGCCGCCCTTCACGCTGGCGGCCGGGGTGGCCGAGTAGTTGGCCACGACATCCCGGATCAACCGCCGGAACTTCCGCTCCTCGAAGAACTCGGTCAGCTCGCCCACCTCGATCGACACATCGGCGACCACATCGCCCTTCCCTTCGGCGAGGGCCACCAGCAGGCGCAGCAGCCGGTCGCGGAACATGTCGGGGACCATGGCGACCATGCCCACGTCGAGGAGCGCGAGGCGCCCATCGGGCATGAGGAGCACATTCCCGGGGTGCGGATCGGCGTGGTAGAAGCCGTCCACCAGGATCTGTTTGAGATAGGCGCGGAAGAGATCCTGGGCGAGCTGCGCGCCGTTCATCGCGACGAGCTCATCCAGCGGGATCTCAGTCACCTTCCGCCCGTCCATCCACTCCATCGTGAGCACGCGCGAGCGCGTGTGCGACATGATGGGGTGCGGGACGACCAGACTGGGATACTCGCGCAGGTTGGTGCCCAGCCGGTCCAGGAACACCGCCTCGGCGCGATAGTCGAGCTCGCGCCCGACGACGCGGCGGAACTCCTCCACCGCCGAGAGCAAGTCGAAGCGGTACGCCGTTTCGCTCACGCGCTGGGCAAACCGCAGCAGCTTCTGCATCGCCGCGATATCGCCCTTGATCCGTTCACGGATCCCCGGGCGCAGCACCTTCACCGCCACCTTGCGCCCGTCAGGGAGCGCGGCGCGGTGCACCTGACCCAGGCTCGCCGCCGCGACCGGGACTTCTTCGAACCACTGATACGCTTCGCTCAGCGGGCACCCCAGCTCCCGCTCCACCGTGGCGCGCACCTCGGCGAAGGGAAACGGGGCCACCTGGTCCTGCAGCCGCTCGAGTGCGGCGAGATAGACGGGCGGCAACAGGTCGGCGCGCGTGGAGAGCAGCTGACCGAACTTCACGAACGTGGGCCCGAGACGCTCGAGCTCGTGCGCGAGTGCTTCAGCCCGCGCTTCCTCGTCGCGCGATGGTGGCTCGTCGGGGAAGTCACGGCTGAGCAGGTCGGTGGCCTGCGCATGCGCCAACAGGTCGCGGCGTCCGTGTCGCAACGCCAGCTGCACCAGCTGCGCATATCGTGACCAGTGCCCGCCGCTCATGTTCTCACCTCGAGGTGCGATTCAGCCGACGGCCGTGATGTCGTCGGTGTTCTCCGTATGGCCCTGCGCCGCGCGTCTCCCAATATTTCGCCCAGACCACCGTGAGGGGAGAGGAACGTATGCCGAATTCGTGGCGCGCCGATGGCGCAACGCTGATTGCCGATCTGAACGACCTGATCCAGCTCGATCGTGACGCCGTCGAGACCTACACGGTCGCGATCAACAGCGTGCAGGATGCCGCCGTTCGGGAAGCGCTCGCCGGCTTCCGCACCGAACACCAGCGGCGCGCCGAAACGCTCGCCGAGGTGGTCCGCGGCCGCGGTGCGATGGCCATCGAGCTGCCCCACATCACCGGCCCCTTCAAGATTGCCGTGCAGGCGATGGGTGGCGCCATCGGCTTGGCCACGCGCAAGGATGCCACCGTACTGCTCTCGCTGCGCGTGGTGGAAGGGCAAGTGCGGGAGAAGTACACGCGCTTTGCCAGCAAGACGTGGCCGGCTGACGTGGCGCCCATCGTGCAGCGCGCCGCCGAAGAAGAGGCGCGGCACTATGCGTGGATCTCCGAGCAACTGCGCGCCGCGGGCTTTGGCGAACAGTCGCTCGCCGGGTCGGTGAGCGCGGCCGCCGAGGCGCTGCATACGTTTGTGGCGAACCCCCTCGAAGCCGCGGCACGCAAGGTCATGGCGTTCGTGGAGCAGAATCGCCCCGACATGGTCCGCACGCGAAGCACGACGCACGCCACCATCGTGGAAGCGTTCCGCAACGCGCTGCAGTCGCTCGAAGCCGATGGCACGGTGGACTGGATGGTGTCGCTCTTTGCCGGCACCGCGACGCTGAGCAGCCCGCGTGCGGCCACGCCGGAGCAGGGCGCCGACGGCGCGCGTCGCTTCTGGGATGCGTATCGCCACGCCTTCCCCACTGTGACCACGAGCATTGATAGCGTGACCGAGGCGCCCGGTGTGGCCACGCTGCAGTGGACGAGCCACGGGCTCGTCGATGGCCACGATGTGACATGGAAGGGGATCACGGTTCTCGAGCACGCGAATAATCGCATCACGCGCCTGCTCCAGCTGTATGATGTGTCGCAGCTGGCTCCCGCCATGGCCTAAGCCAGCCGGTCGATCAGCGCACTCACGAAGACGGTGGCCGACAGAATCGCGTTCCACTGAAAGAACGCGGGCCCCACCTTCGACACATCATCGTGCCGCACGAGGCGGTGCTCCCACGCGAGGAGCACCGCGGCGACGGTGACCCCACCGAAATACCAGGAGCCAAAGCCCGCTCCCCAGCCGAAGACGGCGAGGAGCGGAATAGTCGCCCCATGCAGCAGGCGCGCGAGGCGGAGGGCGTTGCGTTTCCCGAGCCGCGTGACGGTGCTGTGTAACTGGTGCGCCCTGTCAAACTCCTCGTCGGGGAGCGCGTGGAAGATGTCGAACCCCGCCACCCACGCGGTCACCGCGAGGCCGATGGTGCAGAGCACCCACCAGGGGGTACTCCACGCACCAACGATGGCCAGGTACGCGCCCACGGGCGCGATCGCGAGGCTGAGGCCGAGCCAGAGCTGCGTGAAGTCGAACCAGCGCTTGGCCAGGCTGTAGCCCATGATCCAGACGAGGGCGAGAGGGCTCAACGCCAAGCAGAGCGGATTGATCTCCCAGGCGCTCCAGAAGAAGAGCACTGCCGCCACGGCGATCGACGTCCAGGCCTGCCGCACCGACAGCGCGCCCCGTGCCAGTTCGCGCCTGGCATTGCGTGGGTTGGCGCGATCGAAGCGGAGATCGGCCACCATGTTGAAGGCCAGCGCCGCCCAGCGCGCGGAGGTGAATGCCAGCACCACGAGCCCCACCAACCGCGGCGTCACCGGCGCGTGCCACGACGCCGCCACCACACCGACCAGCGCAAAGGGCAGTGCAAAGAGCGTGTGCGGAAACTTGACGAGATTCAGAAACCGCACGACGACATGCTCGCCGGCAATCACCTGCCCGTCCATCGGGACTCGCGGGTGGGGCGCGCTCACAAACCGTATTCCTGCCAGCGGCGATCGACGAGATCGATGATTGGCTGCGGCATCGTCACCGGCAGCGGATATCCCTCCTTCATGGTGGCGTCGATGCCGATGCGGCCATCGTATACCGGCTTGGCGCCGATGAATGTCTGTGACCCGAAGATCATGTCGCGCGCCGGATCGAAGCGATTGAAGACGCCCCAGAGCAGACTGGAGTCGTCGTCGAGCATCACGTCATCGCTCACCGCCGCAATGAAGCGGATCTTCCCGAGCGGCTCCCAGCGAATGAGCTTCTCCAGCACGTCACGCGGATCGCGCTGCACGACCACGACCAGGAAGCCTTCGTACAGGCGATGATCGGTGATGCGCGCGTCGCAGCCGCGCGGGTCAGCGATGGCGCGCGGCGGCGGCTCGGTCTCGATGACGGGGCCGGTGGCATCGAAGATCACCTTGCTGCCGACATGCATGATGTAGCTCGTGTAGTCGAGCGTATCGAGCGGCGCGATCGGCATCATGAGCATCTTCTCGCGCGGCTCGAAGCGGTGCCACAGCTCGCGGAAGAGGGCGCGGAAGTCGCGGCAGTCGATGTCCTCCAGCACCATCACCATGACCTTGGTGAGCGCCATCTGCCCGGTGCCATTCAACCCGATGGCGATCTTGAGCACTTCGGTGGGATGCCGCTCCACCATGCTCACCCCCACCAGGTTGTGGAAGCTCGCCGCGTCATAGGCGTACAGGTCGCGCACACTCGGCTGGATGAGCTTGACCAGGGGCCCGATCATCTCGCCGGCGGCGATCCCCACGAACTTGTCTTCCTGCGGCGGCTTCCCCACCACCGTGCCAGGATAGATCGCGTGCTGCTTGCGCGTGACCGCCGTGGCGTGGAACACCGGGAAGTCGGCCGCTTCGGAGTAGTGGCCGTAGTGGTCACCGAACGGCCCCTCGCTGCGCCGCTCATGCGCGCCCACGTAGCCTTCCACGATGAACTCGGCGTTGGCCGGCACCATCATGTGCATGGTCTTGGCCTGCACCATGGGCGTGGGCGTGCCACGCACCCACCCCACGAACGCCAGCTCATCGTAGCCTTCGGGGAGCGGGAGAATGGCCGCCAGCATGGTGAGCGGATCACCGCCGAGCACGATCGCCGTTTCGAGCGGGATGTTCATCCGCTCGGCTTCGAAGTGATGCGCGCGGCCGCCCTTGAGTGACTGCCAGTGCACACCGGTGGTCGTGTCGTCGTAGATCTGGCAGCGATAGAGGCCGATGTTGCGGCGCCCGTTCCGCGGGTCCTGCGTGAGCATCGGGCCCCAGGTGATGAACGGGCCCCCGTCGCGCGGCCAGCCGGTGAGGTGCGGCATGCGCGTCAGCCGCGGCGCTTCCACTACTTCCTGCACTCGCGCGCTCCGGACCTGCTTCACGCGCAGGTTGCGCCCGCGCCAGAGGAGGTCGCGGTTGTTCCAGAAGGCGTCGAGCGAGGGCGGATTGAGCCGCTCGATGAGGCCAATGAGCGCTTCACCCAGCGCGCGCGGCTCGATGCCCATCCCGAGCACGAGCCGGTCCATCGTGCCGTAAATGTTCGTCGCGAGCGGAAAGTCGGCGCCCTTCACGCGCTCGAAGAGCAGCGCCGGGCCACCCTGCCGAATCACGCGTTGCGTGATTTCGGAGACTTCGAGATAGGGATCGACTTCGCAGCGAATGCGGTGGAGCTCCCCCCGGCGCTCGAGCGCCTGGAGGAAGCTCGCCAGATCATCAAACGGAAGCGGGGAGGTCTGCAAAGTGAGCGTCGCCCTGTCGGGCCCGTGCGGCGTTGGCGGCTGCCTCGAGATAGGCATACCAGTCGGTCATCCCTTCGCCGGAGTCCGCTGAGACGCGCAGAATGCGAGCGTTCGGGCTGACCTTCCGCACATTCGCTTCCAGCTTCGCAATGTCAAGCTTGAGATACGGCAACAGGTCCACTTTCGTGAGCAGCACCAGCTCCGCCTGTGCGAACGCCTTCGGATACTTGAGGGGCTTGTCCTCGCCCTCGGTCACCGAGCAGAGCGTAATGCGATGCCGCTCCCCCAGATCCCAGCTCGCCGGGCACACCAGATTGCCGACGTTCTCCAGAATCAGCAGATCGAGGTCCGAAATATCCACCGCCTCGAGGGCATCGGTGACCTGCAGGGCATCCAGATGGCAGCCGCCGTTCGTCACGACGGCCTGCACCAGCTGATCCGTGTGCGACGCCAGGCGGTCGGCGTCGTTCTCCGTCTGCACGTCGCCGGTCACGATGGCCATGCGCATCCGTGCGCCGATGTCATCGAGGGTGCGCTCGAGCAGCGTCGTCTTTCCGGCGCCCGGGGACGAGACGAGGTTGAACGCGGCGACGCCGGCGGCGTCAAGGCGACCGCGCACCACGTTCGCCAGTTCATCGTTGCGGGCCATGACCCGCTCGCGGACTTCAATGCGCCGAACTGCCATCGTTCGCCTCGTGCGGTTGCGCGCCCACTGCGGCGCCCGTTCGTTCGTCGTCCAACTCCAGATAGCCCACGCGCAAATTGCCGCCGGCCACCGACGTCACCGTCACGGTGGCGCCGGCAAACGGCGGCTGGCCCAACAACGCGTCCAGGCAGAATTGCAGGTTGGCCATCTCGATCCCCGCGTCTTCGCCCACCTCCAGATTCACCGTGATGATCTGGGGGAGCTGCGGCGCGGGGATCGTCGTTTCCAACACTCGGGCGATCTCGAGGGCCAGACTCAGTTCATGCATGATGCCCCCGAGCCTCCCGTTACGCCGACATGAGAACGTCGGCGATCCCGCCGGTCACCATCGCCGACCGCGCGCGTGCCGCCGCGTCGGCTTCCGCCGGGTCCCGCCGCCGTACCGTGTGGCCCCACGCTTCGAGCTGGGCTACGGCCGCCTGCACCACGTCATCCACGCGCGCCGCCACACTGGCCGACAGCGCGACGCGGGTGATCGTGGTTTCCGGCTGCACGCCCAGGGCGACGGCGTCTTCGGGGAACGTCCCCCGCAGCCGCGTCATGGCCAGCACTTCGCGCAGATCCAGCTGGTGCGGCGAGATCATGTTTGCGAGCGTGGCCGGAATCGCCTCGCCCTCGAGCCGGATCACCGTGCCCGGCGCCTCGCCCTTGTCGATGGCATCGAGGAAGAGCACGCGCGCCGAGTCTTCGATCATGGGCATCAGCTGCATGCCCCAGGTGCCACCGTCGTGAATCGAGATGGCATCATCGAGCTCGTACTGGTCCCGCAGCCGCTCCAGCGCGACGAGCCCGAGGGCGTCGTCGGCGAGGAGCGGGTTGCCCAGACCCAGGATGGCGGTACCGGTTCCGCGTGGTCCGAATGACAGCATGTCCGTCAGCCCTCAGCGTCTTCAAAGTCTTCGTGAATCGGCACGAATTTGCCGCCGCTGATGATCTGCGAGATCCCGCCGCCTCGTTCGATCACGTCGGCGCGCATCGCGAGATACACGTGGGCCGGTGTAAAGATCAGGAAGAACCATGTGGCCACATGATGCACGAGGCGCACGTTCTGCAGGCCACCCAGGAACGTCGTGATCGGATAGAACACGCCGTACATCCAGCCGTTCGGATGCGTGGTGGTGTAGAGCGCAAAGCCCGTGAGTACCATGAGGGCGGCCGCGAGATACACCGTGGTATAGCTCACCTGCGCCATCGGGTTGTGGCCGATGTACTCAGGCATGTGCTTCGGCGGCATGAACAGGTAGAACCGCGCCTGCTTCACGAGGTTCTTGAGGTCACGCGGCCGCACCGGGAAGAGCGCCGGGAAGCGCTCGAACCGGTTGCCCGCCACCAGCCAGTACAGGCGCACGATCCCGGTCACCGTGAGGAGCATGCCGGCCAGGAAGTGACCGAGCCGCATGTATTGTGTTCCGAACGTGCTGGTGCTCTGCGCACTGCCCATGAAGTACGGGCGGCCAATCCAGAAGCCGGTGATCACCAGCGTCACGATGCTCACCGCCGCCGCCCAGTGCATCATGCGGAGCGGCAACTGCCACAGGTAGATCCACTCGTACTCACCTTGACCCGGTGGCACCGGATGCTGAAGCAACCGGCCGATGGGCGCATCTGGGGCGACCGGCGGTTCGAGCGTCCGGTGCGGCCCCGCATGGGGTTGAATGGTCGGCGCCATGGTTATTGCACCTTGACCTGAGTGATCTCGCGGCCGGTGGCGTCGAGCACGTGCACGCCGCAGGCGAGGCACGGATCGAACGAGTGAATGGTGCGCAGGATCTCGATCGGACGTTCCGGATCGGCCAGCGGATGGTTGTCCACGAGTGCCGCTTCGTACGGCCCCATCACGCCGTCCTTGTCACGCGGCGAGCAGTTCCACGTGCTCGGCACGACGGCCTGATAGTTTTCGATCTTGCCGTCCTTGATGTTGACCCAGTGGCCCAGCGCGCCACGCGGTGCCTCGAGATAGCCGAAGCCCTTGGCTTCCTTCGGCCACGTGCTCGGGTCCCACTTCTCGCCGTTGTGCGTGGTGGTGTCGCCACCCTTTACGCGGGTCACGAGATCGTCATACCACTCGCGCATCAGCTTGGCGTACAGTAGCGACTCCATGCCGCGCGCCGCGGTCCGGCCGAGCGTCGAGAAGAGCGCCTCGGGGCCCACATTGAGCGCCTTGAGCGTCGTGTCTACAATGGCCTTGATGTCCTTCTGGCCGGCGGCGTAGCCCACGAGCATGCGCGCGAGCGGGCCGACTTCCATGGGCTTGCCGTTGTAGCGCGGCGACTTCATGAACGAGTACTTCTTCTCATCTTGCAGGTATTCATAGGGCGCCTTCGGGCCGGTGTAGCTTGCCTTCGTTTCGCCATCCCACGGGTGCAACGCAGAATCGTTGCCGCCGCTGTACTCGTACCACGAGCTGTGGATCTGCTCGGTGACACCGGCCTGATCGAACGGCACCAGTTTCGACAGGTCCTTGTTCATCACGACGCCCTTCGGGAAGTAGAAGTCGTCGCCGTTCGGGGTCTTCGGGAGGTCGCCGTAGCAGAGATAGTTGCCGGTGCCGCCACCGATCGCCGCCCAGTCTTTGTAGAAGCCGGCGATGGCCACCAGATCGGGCCAGTACACCTTCTCCACGAATTCCTGCGCGCGCTTGATGAGCGCGTTCACATCGGTCAGCTTGTCGGCGTTGATCGTGGCGCGCGCTTCCAGATTGATCGGCGACGCCATGCCGCCCACGATGAAGTTCGGGTGCGGATTCTTGCCACCGAACACCGCGTGGAGTGCCACCACATCGCGCTGCCAGTCGAGCGCCTCGAGGTAGTGCGACACCGCAATGAGGTTCACTTCGGGCGGAAGCTTGTAGGCCGGATGGCCCCAGTAGCCGTTCGTGAAGATGCCCAGCTGGCCACTCTGCACGAAGCCGGCGACGCGATCCTGCACCGCTTTGAAGCGCACCGCATTGTTGTTCGGCCAATCGGACATGCCCTTCGCGATCTTCTCGGCGGCCACCGCATCCGCCTTGAGCGCGCTCACCACATCCACCCAGTCGAGCGCGTGGAGATGGTAGAAGTGCACGACGTGGTCGTGGATGTACTGCATGCCCAGCATCAGGTTGCGAATCAGATGCGCCTGCGCCGGGATCTTGATGTCGAGCGCGTTCTCGACCGAGCGGAGCGACGCGACCGCGTGCACGACCGTGCACACGCCGCAGATACGCTGCGCAAAGGCCCAGGCGTCGCGCGGATCACGGCCCTTGAGCACGAGCTCAAGCCCGCGGAACTGCGTCGCACTGGCCCACGCGTTGTTGATCTTGCCGTTCTCCGCCTGCACTTCGATGCGAAGATGGCCTTCGATACGGGTGATCGGGTCGACCACCAACTTGGTTACCGCCATGGTTCAGATCCTCAGTTGGAAGTCGGAGAGTTGCCGCCCTGACCGGACCCACCATGCTGCGGGTGCACGGGGAGCTGCTTCTTGCCCATGCGCGACGCGGTCGTCGCGGCGGCGTGGAGGGCGATGCCGCCCACGGCGGCCGCGGTCATGACGCCACCTACGATGTCGGCCGTGCGTTCCACCGGAATGCCCGCGGTGTTCGGCAGGCGATTGTAGAACGGCGTCATCGTGTCCCAGAAGTGCGGTTCGGTGCAGCCAATGCACGGATGCCCGGCGCCGATGGGCCAGCTCTCCTTGTTGTTCCACATGAAAATCGGGCACGGCGAGAACGTCTCGGGGCCCTTGCAGCCGACGTGATAGAGGCAGTAGCCGTTGCGCGCCGCTTCATCGTCGAACTTCTCCACGAACTGGCCGGCGTCGTAGTTGGCGCGACGCGGGCACTGATCGTGAATCTTCGCGCCGTAGGCGAACTTGGGCCGCCCTTCGCGATCGAGTTCGGGGATCTTCCCGAAGGTGAGCACATGCACGAGCGTTGCCGTGATCACATCGGCGATCGGCGGGCAGCCGGCGATGTTCACGACCGGCTTGTCGGTGATGATGTCGCGCACGCCCACCGCGCCGGTGGGATTCGGCTTCGCGGCCTGCACATTGCCCCAGTGCGCGCAGGCGCCCACGGCGACAATGGCGGCGGCGCCAGCGGCCGCTTCCTTGAGATGATCTTCGGCCGTGCGACCGGCGATCGTGGTGTAGATCCCGCCTTCATTGCGCGGGATCGACCCGGTGACGACGAGGATGTACTTGCCCTTGTTGGCTTCCATCGAATCCTTGAGCGCCTTCTCGGCGGCAAAGCCGGCGGCGGCCATCAGGTTCTCCTGGAAGTCGAGCGAGATCGTGTCAAGCAGCAGGTCACCGATCGAGGGCGTCGACGAGCGGAGGATCGACTCGACGCAGCCGGTGCATTCCTGGAGCGACAGCCACACCACGGGCGGGCGTTTGATGGAGGCCAACGCCTTCGCAATCTTCGGGGTCATCGCCGAGGCGAGCCCGAGCATCACCGCCATTTCCGCGCAGAACTTCAGAAAATCCCGCCGTGGCACCCCGGTCTGTTCGAGGTATTCGACGAGGGACTCGTCTTTGCGCCAGGGCAGTTGGGTGGGATTGTACATCAGGCCTCCTACGGGGGTAGGGGCGGCCGCTTTTCTAAGGGGCGGCCGGAGCCGGGGAGTGGGGAACTGCTGGGAGGAGTGTCAGCACCGGAGGGGATGGTCCGCTTGTGTGTGACAGTGCAAGGTTGGGTTCGGACGCACGGTCGCCTATGGGGGAATGCGGCAGGCGGGTGTCCGAGATTGCCCGACGGGTGGGTAGGAACGGTGGAAGCCAAACGCGTATACATGAGGCGTATACGTGAGGCGTATACGAAAGGCGTATACGTGTTCGGGAACCGCGGTGAGCCGCTCGTCCCGAACATGTATACGCCGTTGGTATACGCTGTTCGTATACGCCCTAAGGTTTCCCCACCGGTCCCCCATCCTTCCCCGTAGCCGGGTGCCCCGCCGGCATAACCGGCCCCGCATGCGGCGGCATCGCGGCGTCGGCAACTTCCTTGTGGGCGGGGAGCACGGACGAGTCGGCGGTGAGGCGCCGTACGACGACCATCGCGCTGTCGGCGAGTGCGACGTTGTTGGCTTCCTTCGCCGCCATGTAGAGGCCGAACCAGGGCGCGGGGTGATCGGGGGCGCCGGCGGTGGCGGCACGGTATTGGGCAATGGCGCGCGGATAATCGTCGGCACGCATCGCGCTGTTGCCTGAGTTGAGCGCGGCCATGACGGCCAGCGGCAGCTTGGGCGACGACGCCCCTGACGAACCGCCCGCGCCAAGCGGCAGCGTGTTCGGTGTGTCAGGGCCCGCACAGGCGCCAAGGAAAGCGAGCGCAGTCAGGCTCGCGGCAGTACGCAGGGTGATGGTCATCGTGTCCTCACCGTCCCAGAGGATCTTTCAGGTGACACCGCAGGCACGTGAGTCGATTGGCCTTCCACGCCTTCTCCGCGTTGAAGCCCGGGCCGTGCGGGTTGATGTTGCGTCCCAGATTCGAATGGCACTGCATGCAGTCGCGCTGCTGGTGGCAGCTGGTGCAGTTCTGGAGCTCCTGCCGCGCGGCCTGGCCATGCTGGATGATCCAGATCTGCGCGCCGTTGTGATATCCGCCGCCGACCTTGCCCTTGGAGGTCATTCCCAGCTGCATGTGACAGCTGCGGCAGAACACTTCGCGGCTGTGGCACTGCGCGCAGTCCGTCTCGCGACCGTAGGCTTCAGGGGCATGGCGCGCCGCGAAGTTGGCCGGATGGAAGCGCCGCGTGCTCTCGCCCGCGTGGCACTGCGCGCAGTAGCGCTTGGTGTGGCACCCTTCGCAGCTTGGGCGATCGGTGGCCGCCTGCACACCGTGCGTGCGGGCAAAGCCCACCGGATGCACCTGCGCCTGCTTCGGGAGCGTCCCCTTCACGCTGTCGGGGCGCATCGGCGTGAGCATCGCAAAGCGGCTCGCGACCATCGCCGGCGCCGTGGCCGCGCCGCCGGAGACGGTCTTCCATGGCAACGACGTCGCGTTGAGCCGCACCCCGCTCGCCCCGCCTGCTTCGGGCACCGGCATGTCCGTCACCGTGCGGCCACCGAGCGGGCCGGTGTGGCACGCCTGGCAGCTGCTGCGGGCATGACACGTCGCGCAGGACGCGCCGCTCGCTTGCGCCAGCCCACCATGCGCCGCCAGGAAGTCGCCCTTGGTGTGCGACGCCGGCGTGACATAGCGCGACGGCTTGTCGCGCGTGAGACTCGCCACGCGTGCATCGGCGGCCAGCTGGTAGCGATTCGCCACCGCGCTCGCATTCACATGGCACGTCGCGCACGTCTCCTTGGCATGACACACCGCGCACTGTGCCGGTGAGGCCTTCGCGGCGTTCGCGTGCGCCGTCGCGAACCCCTTGGCGTCATGCGACGCCGGCTCGGGGAACGCCGCGATGCGCGCCACCGTGAGCCCCGTGGCCTGCGGGAGCGACACGTGACAGGTACTGCAGCGGTTGTCCGCCGCCAGGTGCGTACTGACCTTGTGCGAGTGACAGCTGATGCACTGCTCGGGCTTGGCTCGCTCGACATGCATCCATTTGCCACCGGTGCTCGCATGGCAGGTGCTGCACGTTGTGCCCTCAGTGGCCGCCACATCGTTGTGCGCGTTGTGGTCGAACTTGAGATTGCTCGCCGTGCGGACCGGCGCCCGCCAGGCGACCTTCTTCTGATCGCGGGCATTGTGGCACTCACCGCAGAGCGCGGTGTCCGGGAACATCCTTGCCTTCTCGCCCGTGGTCATACCGGCGTGGCAGCCGGCGCACTGCGGGAAGAGCTTCTCGTGCTTGGCGTGCGGGAACTTCTCCGGCTGCCCCTGCGCGTCGAGCGGAGAAGCCACGGCCAGCGCCAGCAGGGCCGCAAAGCCGAAAAGCGACCAGACCTTTCTGAGCGTGGTGATCATGGGCGTGATCATGGTCGCGATCATGGCTGACGCTCCGGCGCCGACGACGAGGCGGCCGGCAGCGTGCGCGTCGTCATGCCGCCAAAGCGCGCCAGCTCCTGCGATCCGCGCTCACGGGCCGCCATCTTGCGCGCCGCGGCACTCAGCCCGCGCACGCCCGGATCGCCACCCACCGTCCACTCGAGCCGCATCGTGGCGCGCCGCTGCGTCCAGTCCGTACTCGGCAGCGCGTTCTTCGCCATCTGCCGATACGCCGTGGCTGAGGCATTGAGCCGCAGGTCGGGCGCGATCTGCCAGCCGGCGTCGCCGCCAAAGCCGACCACGCGGCCCGTCCCGACGCGGAACTCATAAATGCTCTGGAAGGCCGTCGCGTTGGCGCCCACGTACACCGTACCACGCGTGTAGTGCAGGCCAAGATCGCCTTCGGTACGCGACGCGCCGGCGCCAATGTCGGCGCTGTAGCTGCCGTTCATATGCCACGCTGGTGCAAACCGCCACCCGGCCGCGCCACCGGCGCGCCAGCCATCGCGGCGCAGCGGGGCGAAGCTCAATCCGGCATCGGTATCCTGCCACCGGCGCCGCGCCCCATGCACATCCGCCGAGAACGCGCCGCTCGGGCTGATCCACCCGAGCTGTGCCCGCCCTTCATCAAAGCCCACCGGCGAGAACGCGCCCCAGATCGTCCACAGTTCGAAGAAGGGCCGATAGCGGCGCGCTTCCACCGAGAAGGTCGTGCGCTTGACCGACGGCGCGCGCAGGCGGAGCCGAAGCTCGTTGGTCGTGCCCATGGCGAGATCCTGCTGCCACGCCCCTTCCACGCTGCCGCCCTTCACCCGCCAGCTGCCGTCCATCGCGAGCCGTTCGGAATAGAGCGCCGAGCGATTGTCGCGCAGTTCGCGCTGATAGACGGTGTGAAAGGCCGTGCTGGCCGTGGGGCGCGCCCGGAGCTGGGCCCCCAGCAGGTACGCGTTGCGATCGGGGGGCAGTTCGTCGAGCGTCGCCAGTTCGCTGGTGGTGAGCGATTCATTCACCCCCTGCACCAGGCTGTACCCGGCGTAACCGTCCAGCGTGACTTTGCGCATTGGGCGCCACGTGAGCGACGCGCCGTCAAAGTTGTACACGCCCAGTCCGGTACCCGTGTACTGCCGACCGGCGCGCACGGTATAGGTGGGGCGATCGAACTGCAGATACGCCGTGAGCGCATCGAAGCGATCGTTGGCGCGCGGCCAGAGCTGCGCGTTGGCACCGGCCGCCTCGCGGATGCGCACGCTGCCGTGCACACTGAGTCCGCGGCCGAGGCCCCACGCGCTGATGTCGAGATCCTGGATCATCGGCACCGCGCTGGTGATTGCGCCGCTGCGATAGTACTTGCAGTAGGCGTCGCCTTCGCCGCACGCCACGGTGAGCCCATTGCTCAGCAGGCGCAGGGCAAAGAGCCCCGGCGTGGTCTGCGCGAAGGGCACCGAGTCCGGCACCATCGCCCGCAGTTCGATGAAATTCGCCGTCGTGGTCCCGCGCACGAGGACGCCTTGGGCATCCACGACATGCAGCGGGAGGACCGCCAGCGCCGTCAGCGCGGCGGCGATCCTGGGGAGTGGAAGCGCACGCATGGGATCACCGCGATCCGCGTGCGGTGGGCGTCCACGTCACCGCGTGGCACTCGGCGCACTCGCGCTTGGGTTTGTGCGTCTGCTGCTCCGTGTGGCACACGAGGCAGGTCGTGCGCGACGGCGGCAGCGCGAGCACGGCGGCATTGCTGTGGCAGCCGGCACCGGCGCATCCGTCATGCGAGGCGCGCTGATGCAGCGTCTTGGCCGGCGTGTGGCAGCTCGCGCACGCGCGGTCGGGCTCGTGATGCTCGGTGTGACACGACAGGCAATCCTTCGTGACACCCAACAGAATGCCGTTCGTATGGCACCCTTTGCAGTCGAGATCGCGGTGCTTCACGTGGTTGAAGGTGAGCGTACGGCTCTTGGCCGCCGTGTTGGCGCTGGTGCGCATGCTCACCGTCTTCGTGATGGCCTTGTCGAGGGTCTTCTTCACCACATGGCAGCCTTCGCACGCGGTGGGGCGTTCGGCGGCATGATGGCAGCTCGCGCAATCGGTCTTGGTTTTCACCAGGAGCGTGCCGTTGCTGCTGCTGTGGCACCCGCTGCAGGCGAGCACCTTGTGCGTCTTGTGCGAGAATGTGGGTGAATCCTTGGGCTTGCCGAGCGTCGCGGCCGGCTTCTGCGTGGCCGGGGGCTGCGCCGTGGCCGGCTCCTGCCAGCGTACCTGGCGCAGCGCTACGGCGCGTCGAGCGGCTTGAAGACGCACCCGATGGGCGAGGCCCACATGCCGCGCCGCGCGACCGCGGCGCACCGGCGTGTCCACGCGATGCGCGATCGGGCGCAGAAGTGCATGCGCCGCGTTGTCGGCACCGGCCCCATCGTCATTGGCCGCCGATTTCTTCTGGTTGGCCGTAGTCGGCTTGGCGTCGTTGTTCTGGATGTTCTTGTGGCAGTCGATGCACTGCGTGCCGATCGGCTTCCACGTGTGCGCCTGGTGGCACTGCCCGCATTCGGGCGAGCTGTGCTTGCCACTCTTGGCGTGGAATGCGTTCTTGGTGGCGATGTCGGCGTGGCACCCAGCCTGCGCGCAGCTCTGGTACGCCATCTTGGGCACCGTCTGCGTGTGCGGGTTGTGGCACGTGCCGCAAACGCCCTTGTGGCCCCGGTCGTCGTCGACGTTGAAGCCCTTGAGTTTGTCCTGCATCTTGTGGCAGCCGAAGCAGCTCTTCGGGCCACCCGTGGGCTTGAGATACTGCCGCGTCGAATCGATCGAAATGTTTTCGGGGATGACGCGCGTAAAGGTGTGACACCCGGTGCAGTGCTGCGACGTCTGCCCGGCCATCGAGCCGAGGACGATCTTGGTGTCCTTCGGCTGGTGGCACCCGCTCTGGCCGCACGTCTTGTCGACGGGCTTGAAGCGGTGCACTTCCTGACCGTGGCACGTCACGCACGCGACTTCCTTGAGCGCGCTCGAGTCACTCTCCAGGTGGAGCCGGTGACCGGCGGTGCGAATGATGCGCTTCCAGCCGCTGTCGGCGCGGCTCTGCACATGGCATTCCGAGCAGATCTTCGTGGGGACTTTCGCGTGCTCCGGAATCTCGCTCGGGCGCTCGGCGATCCAGAAGTAGAGCTGCTTGGCGTTGGCCACCATGCTCTGCCGATGGCACTGGTGGCACTCGAGTTTGCGATGCTCCGACTTCTGAAACGCCGTCCACGCATCACCCATGACGTGGCAGCTCATGCAGAAGTCGTTGTTGTGCTCCATGTAGTGGTTGCCGGCGTATGCCGCGCTGGCACCACCCAGGACCATGAAGCTCCCCATCGCGAGGAGTCCCATCTTGTAGCCATTCGAGCGCGTGTTGAACCACGCCATGATGGCATCGCGATTCTTCCAGACCAGGAACAGCACGACGGCGCCAACGAGCGCGCCGACGGCCGCGAGGCTCGCTTGCGCCCAGGCCGGCAGGTTGAACCCGAACTGCAGCATCTGGCCGATGAAGCCCGGAACCGGGTTCTTCACGACGAGTTCGGGATTCACGCCCCCATGTGCGGACGCCGCCCCGTTCGCCGCAGAGTCGGCGAGGGTGGCGGCCTGGGTGAGGAGTCCGTGCGGGAGTCCCATCGGGATTCCGGCGGAGAGTCCGGGGCTGACGCCTGCTGTTTGCATACCGTTCTCGGGGGTGATTACTCCAGTGCGCCGGGCGGGCCCGACACGGCCCTTCCCGACGCACCGTCGTGTCCTGCACCTACCGTGGTCGGTGCGGCTCATCACCGCACCGACCGTCGCTACGAGTTACTGCTTGAGGAACGTGTTGCTGAGATCGAGCCCCGCCGTCACCGCGACGCCGTAATCCTTCTTCAGCTGCGCGATGCTCGACGTGAGCAGCGCTTCGACGAGGTACGGGTTGTGGATGACCGCGGCGGTGGCCGCGCCGGTGGTGGCGTTATAGACCGAGCCGGAGTTGAAGGCCGCGCCTTCCGCCGTCGTGATCTTGTTGTCGGTCGTGCTGAACTCGGTCGGCTTCTGGGCCTTCACGAGGGCCACGAGGCGATTCACTTCGATGGCGAGCGTCTTGACGCGATTCTCGGCGATCGCTTCCGCGCTGGCCGCGGCTGTCTGGCTGCCGTGGCAGCCACTGGCGACGCACGTCTTGAAGGAACGGGTCGAACCGGAAGCACAGTCCGCGCCGGCGGCCGGCTGCGCCGTGGTCGGGGCACCGTTCGCATTCACGCAGGGCGTCGGGAGGAAGCGGTGACCGGTGACATTCGTCTGGAAGTTGCCCGTTGCGTCGGTGACGGTCCACTTGGCCACGTGGCACCCGGCGCAGAGACGCGGATTCGCGCTCGAGCCGTGCGTCGTCGTGATCTTGGTGACCCCAGCCGGCAGTTCCATGCCCGGCGGCACCCAGCCGAATTCACCCGTGAGCAGCGCGCCTTCCGGCGAGTGGGCCGCACGTGACGACGTCGGGTCGGGGACACTGCGACGGTTGTGGCACTTCATGCACAGGTTCAGTTCGGTGTTGTTCACCGAGATCGAGAACCGGAGCTGGCCGGAGTTGTTCTTGGCATGCGGGTCGTGGCAGATCGCGCACGTGATCGTGAGCGTATCGCCCGGGCCCTTCGCCTTTTCCTTGTAGTTCGTGCGCTGGGCCACACCCCAGTTCGCCAACGCGCCCTGGCCCGTGTGGCAACCCTGGCAGTACGAGGAGTCCGCCCGCGCGCCCCACGCCCCGCCCTTGGACAGCGCAAGCGTGCCGTGGCCGGAGAGCTTCCACTCGTCAAAGAACGGGTAGTGCGTTCCGTTGTGGCAGGCACCGCAGCCGTTCGAGAAGCCACTCGACGCCTTGAGCGACACGAGCGGGACGTTGGCCTTGGTGGGGTTCGTGATGTGCGTCGTGCCGGCACCATGGCACGATTCGCACTGCACGTCCTGATAGCGCGCGTCCTTCGTGGTATTCCAGCCGGTCAGGGTATCGGCGGCGCCGTTGCCCTTGTTGTTGACCGAGTGGCACGCCTCGCAATAGCCCTTCTTGCCGGCGTTCGCCTGCAAGGTGGCCCACGCGCCAGCGTGTTTCGTTTCCTTCCACTCCCCCAGCACCTCAACGTGGCAGGCGCCGCAGGTCGGCGTCTTGCTCGTCGTGGACTGGTACCCGATGAACCCTGCCGCCGTGGCGGCTGGCGTCTCGAACAGCGGTTTGTCCCGATAAACGATCTTGTCGTCGGCACATCCACTGAGCGCCGCGGCCATCAGCAGGGCGGCGGACAGTCCGCCCAGTGTTGCCTTTAGCGTGCGCATGGTAACCCTCACATCAGCGTTGAAAGAATCGTGTCCCTCTTCCCTCGGTGCTGATATGACGCTTCGGCGCCAGTCGTACTATCAGGGAAACCCCGTACAAGTACGTCAAGATTCCCGTGAATTACGTAGTACTACGGTACAGGGCTCATTAGGAATGTCGGGTCGCATTGACACACTAGTACCGATCGGTCCTAACAAAGAACGCAACGGCTCGCACAGGGTGCACGGAGAGCCACAGAGCACACAGGGGGCGCGCCCGAGACATCTCGATGCGCGCCCCCTGTGTGCTTTGTGGCTCTCTGCGTGCTCTGTGCGAGCAGTTTCTCCTCACACGTGATTGAGCTCCGCACCCGCCGGCGCGGCGGCATCAGGCGCCACGTCGTCCGCAGCGCCAGCAACCGGTCGTGGCTTGATCCACTTCTTCACCGTCATGAAGAGCACCACGCCACCGATGAGCATGAAGATCACCGGGATCCAGTACACCAGCAGGTTGATCCCTTCGGCGCGCGGCTCGAGCAGGATCCAGTCGCCGTACTTCGCGAGGAAGTAATTCAGCACATCCTGCTCGCTCTTGCCCGCCGCGAGCTGTTCGCGCACCACGCCCTTCATCTGCGCGGCGAGTTCCGCAGGCGACTCCTGGATGCTTTCCCCCTGACACACCGGGCAGCGCAGCCGCTGCGACACATCACGCACGCGGCGGTCGAGCACGGTATCGGCGCCGGGGATCGGCACGTTCGTGGTGCCACCGGGCGACGTCTCCACCGCGCCGGTCACCGTCTGTCCCTGCGCGAACGCGCGCGGGGCGGTGGTGCTCACACTCAACGCGAGCACCGCCATCACAGCCAGGCGAAGGCGGCGCATCACGGGGCTCCCTTGGCCGGCACGGCCGTCTTGGCGGCACTATCGGCACCGCCCGCACCACCAGCCTTGAGCACCGAATCGACCTTCGCTATGAGCGCCGTGGCGGTCACGGGCCCGATGAACTTGTGCGCCACCTTCCCCGTCTGATCGATCACGAACGTCTCCGGCACGCCGTAGAGGCCGTAATCGATGGCCGTGCGCGCGCCCGGATCGGTGAGTGACGGATACGACTGTCCGCCCATGTCGGCAATCCAGCGCACGCCGTTCGCCGGCTGGTCGTTGTAGAGCATGCCGAACACCTTCACGCCCCGCGACGCGAGCTGCTGCGCCGCTTCCGAGAGATCGGCATGCTCATCGCGGCAGGCCAGGCACCACGAGGCCCAGAAGTTCACCACCACCACTTTGCCCTTGAGATCAGCGAGCCGCACCGTGTCGCCCACTGTGCGCTGCTGCGCGGGATCCGCGCCCGGGGCGAACACCTCGTGCGTCCACGTCGGCGCCGCCTTGCCCGGCAGCGGCGACGGGATCTGCCGCGGATCGCGGGTCATCCCAAAGGCGAGCAGCGCGATGAACGGGGCCCCGATGGCCCCCGTCACCATGAACGCGCGCTTCCAGTCCATATCGACCTCAACCCTCAGGAGAAATCAGGAGAACTCAGGAACCGGGCCGCTCGGCGCCCGCACCGTCCGCGGCGCCGACACGCGCGCCGCCTGGCGCGACGTGCGCGCCGTCGGCCACGCGCTCACCACCGCGCCGAGCGCGACGATCAGCCCACCAAACCAGATCCACGGCACGAACGGCTCCAGAATCACCTTGATCGTGGCGCTCTGCCCGTCGGGCGTGAACGCCATGAGGTTCATGTAGATGTCGCCCTGCGGCCGGCTGCGCACCGCCGGCGTCGGCACCGGCTGCTCCTGCGTGCGATAGAAATTCATGCGCGGATCGATCAGCCCATTCACACTGCCGCCCTTGAGGAGCTCGACGTCGGCGCCGATCACCTGACGCCGCGGCTCTTCCTTCCCCCAGAGCGTCTTGAGGCGCACCGACAGATCGTCGGTCACCTGCATCGTCTGCCCGGGCTTGAGCGTCGCCTCACGCTCGACCTTGCCGCTCGAGCTCGCGGTGATCGCCGCCGCCGTCATGATGATGCCGAGGTGCGCGAGATAGCCGCCGTAGCGCCGCTGGTTCGCCGCCACGAGCCGCCCCAACGCCACCGGTGCCGATTCGCCATGCGCCTTCTGCCGCGCCGCAATGCCCACGCCATACTCGCGCAGGTTGCACGTCGCCGCGTACGACGCGAAGGCGAACGCCAGCACCGTGTACGGATCCTTCGGCCCGAACACGAGCGTCAGCACCGCGACAATCGCCGCCACGATGCTCGGCAGCAGAAACGCCTTTCGCACCTGCGCGTCCGTCGCGGCCTTCCACGGCAGGCTCGGCCCCACGCCCATCAGGAACAGGAGGGCCACGCAGATCGGAATCGACATCTTGTTGAAGAACGGCGCACCCACCGTGACCTTCGCGCCCTTGATCGCCTCGGCGACCAGCGGGAACAGCGTGCCGAGGATCACGACCAGCGTGAAGCCCGTCAGCAGCAGGTTGTTGAACAGGAACACCGTTTCGCGCGACGCCATCGCGTCGAGCTGCCCTTCACTGCGCAACCCCGCGCTGTTGCCCGCCACCAGGATGAGTGACGCGACCAGGCAGAAGGCGATGAAGCCAAGGAAGAAGTAGCCGATCGTGCCGGTCGTGAACGCATGCACCGACGAAATGATGCCCGAGCGCGTGAGGAACGTGCCAAGGATCGTGAGCAGGAACGTGCCCACAATGAGGTTCACGTTCCACAGCTTCAGCATCCCGCGCCGCTCCTGCACCATCACCGAGTGCAGGAACGCGGTGCTCGTGAGCCACGGCATGAACGACGCGTTCTCGACGGGATCCCACGCCCAGTAGCCACCCCAGCCCAGCACTTCGTACGACCACCACATCCCGGCGATGATGGCGAGCGACAGGAACGCCCACGCACTCAGCGTCCACCGGCGTGTGAGGCGAATCCAGTCATCCTTGGCAATCTCGCCCGAGAGGAGCGCGCCCACGGCGAACGCGAATGGTACCGTCATCCCGACATAGCCCAGATAGAGCAGCGGCGGATGCACCGCCATCAGGATGTGGTTCTGCAGCAGCGGGTTCGGCCCCGGGCCGTCCGGCGGCGTCGGCGAAATGAGCGCCCACGGATTCGCCGGGCCCACGAGCAGGATGTAGAAGAACAACCCGACCGTCAGCAACGCGACCGCCGACCAGGGCACGAGCCCACCCGGTCGGCGGCGATTGGTGTACACCACGATGGCGCTGTACATCGCCAGCACCCATCCCCAGAAGAGGATGGAGCCTTCGAGCGCGCCCCACAGTGAAATGATCGTGTAGAGCGTGGGCGTCGAGCGACTGCCCACCTGCGCCACGTACCCCACACTGAAGTCATGCGTGACGAGTGCGTAGATCATCGCCGCCGCCGACACACTCAACAGCGCAAAGTTCACGTAGACGGCCTGGAGACCACTCGCCACCCACGCCGTGCGCTGCTTGGCGAGCCCACCGATCAGCGCGACCAGCCCGTACACCGAGATCGCCAGCGCGACCCAGACGGAGACGAGCCCAAGAATTCGTGTCACATCAGCTCCGGATCAGGGACTTGTCAAGCCGCGCGGGGTGCTGCCCTTCCCCGGGCTTCGGGGCCTTGTACTCGTTCGAGTGCTTCACCATGAGGCTCTTGCTGTCGAACGTGCCGTTGGCCCCGAGCTTGCCTTCCACGACCACGCCGATGCCGGCGCGGAACATCTGCGGCGGCGCGCCGCTGCTGTACACGGGCACCGTCTGCGAGCCGTCGGTGACCTTGAACTTGAGATTGAGCGTCTCGGCATTCCACTCCACCGAGCCGGGCACCACCTGCCCGCCCAGGCGCACCGGACGGCCCACCACCTTGCCGCCCTTCGCCACCAGTTCACTCGGCGTCAGGAAGTACACGAGGTTGTCTTCCACGCCGCCGTAGGCGAGGTAGCCGAACGCACCCACCAGCGCGACGATCGCGCCAATGAGGAGCGGCCGCTTGGACGACGACGAGGTCGTCACGGGAATCGCAGTGCTTTGCATCGAATCGCTCATCGCCGGCTACCTCGAAGAAGAATCAGAGATGCGCGCAAACGCATCCTTTACCGTACGCCACAGGTAGAGGGCATAGGCCCCCAACACCGTCCATGTCACCACATAGGCCGCGATCACATACGGCCACGAGTTCTGCGCCATGCCGTTCATGCGGTGCGCCTCCGCGCCAGGGCCGCTTCATCCTGCTCCATTTCGTACACCCGCTGTGCCACGTGCGCGCGATAGCGATGCGCGATGCACACCACGAGGATCAGCGTGAACATCAGCCAGTTGACCTGCTTGCCCAGCGCGTAGAACGGATCGAGGTTCTCGCTGTTCGAGGGCGGCTGATGCAGCGTGCGCCACCACTTCACCGACATGTACACGATCGGCACGTTGAGCGCGCCGAGGATGCCCACCGCGGCGCTCCAGCGCGCGCGCTTCTCCGGATCATCCGTGAGGCCGCGCAGCGCGAGATAGCCGATGAACACCAGGAAGAGCACCGCGGTGCTCGTGAGACGCGCGTCCCACGTCCACCACACGCCCCACGTCGGCCGGCCCCAGATGGAGCCCTGCGCGAGGGTGAGGCCGGTCATCACCGCGCCAACCTCGGCGGCCGACGCCGCCTGCAGGTCGGCGCGCTCATCGCGCTTCCACAGGTAGCGGATGCTCTGCACCAGCACCCACGCGAAGGCGAGGAACGCCGTCTTCGCCGCGGGCACGTGCACGTAGAAGATCTTCTGCAGGTCGCCCATGTCGCGATCGGGGAGCGACTGCGTGAGCCAGATCAGCTGCGCCGCAATCGCGCCGATCGGCGTAACCCACGTCAGGATCGTCAGCCACAGCGCCTTGCCGGGCCGCTCCAGCGGGCGATAGGTGGCGCGCATCGGCTGCGTCATGGCGCCGCCTTGCAGGGTGGATTCAGCCATCGGGACCTACCCCTCCATCACGTATGGGAACGCCCAGGTGGCGCCCACCAGAAAGATCACGTCAAACGCCGCCAGGAGGCGAATCCAGGCACGACTGTCGCCCATGGCGTCCCCCACCAGCAGTGCCGCGGTGGCACCGCTCGCAGCCAACAGCACCGGGACGAGCATCGGGAAGAGCAGCAACGGTAACAGTACCTCGCGCGACCGGCTCCGGCTGGACATCGCGGCGTAGAGCGTGCCGAGCGTCACAAACCCGATCGTACCAAGTATCAGCACCAGGACGATCTGGAGCCAAGCCTCAGGAAACGCCACGTGATAGAGAATGCCAGTCAGGGGGACGGTGATGATCTCTACCAGAAAGACGAAGGCCAGGTTCGCGAGAACCTTACCCACGAAGAGCGTCCACCGCTCCCCGGGGTAGAGCATCAGCTGCTCCAGCGCCCCCGCCTCGAGCTCCAGCTGATACGAGCGGTTGAAGGCCAGGACCCCGCTGAACAGAATCGCCAGCCAGAGCACCCCCGCCGCCGCATTCTTGAGCCCCTCGGCGTCGGCGCCCAGCGCAAAACCGAACATCAGCAGGATCAGGGCGGACATCGCCACGACGGCATTGAAGTTCGCCTTCGTGCGGCGCTCCGCCGTGAGATCCTTGGCCACGACGGCGAAGACGCGGCCGAAATCGGCGCGCCAGCCGCTCTGCACCGTGATCACGATCGGCTCGGCCATCGCCGGGCCTCCGCTCATCGCCCACCCCCGAGCTTGCTGCTGCTGCGGGCGGCATCGATCGGCACCACCGCCGGGTCGTGGGCGGCCGTGGCCGAGTCGTCCACGAGGACACCGTCTTCCATGGTCAGGGTCCGGTCGGGGAGCCCTTCGGCCCGGGCGATATCGTGCGCCACGAGCAGCACGGTGCCGCCACGGGCGCGCGTTTCGCGAATCAGCTCGTTGACCAGCCCGGCGCCGGCGGTGTCGAGCGAGTTGTACGGTTCGTCGAGCAGCAGCACCTGCGGCTGACGGAGCAGCAGGCGCGCGATGGAGAGCCGGCGCTGCATCCCGCTCGACATGTTGCGCGCCAGTTCGTGCTCTTCCCGCCCGAGCCCCACGCGGTCGAGCGCGCGGCGCATCAGGAGCGGGTCATGCGCGACGCCCAGCATGCGCGCGGCAAAGATCAGGTTCTCAATGGCGCTCAGGTCGCCGTAGACGCCCGGATCGGTGGAGAGCAGCGCGACCATCGCGCGCACCGCCGCCGGATGCCGGACCAGATCGATCCCGAAGATCGACCCCCCGCCGCGAGTGGGACGAATGACGGTCGACGCGACCCGCAGCAGTGTGCTCTTGCCACTCCCGTTGTGCCCCAGCAGGGCGAGCACCTCCCCCCGAGGCACCTCGATGGAAACGCCACGCAACGCCCAGCGCCGGCCGAACCGGTGAGCAATGTCCTGGAGCGCGATGGCGTGCACGTGATGAGAGGACAAGGAGATAGACGAGAGCCAGGGGAGGAACGTGAGGAAGGTTACCGCCGGTATGCGGATGGTGTCTATCGGTATTCTCCGGACGCGACTATCCGTAATCCCCCCTGTTCGGTGGGGTTTCCTTCCCATTACTTCCTGCCCCATGACTCAGCGCGCAAACACCACCTGCCCGAGCTGCGGCACCCAGGGTTCGGGAAAGTTCTGTAATCAGTGCGGAACCGCCCTCGGCGGGGCCCGCTGCCGCTCCTGCTCCAGCCCGCTCGCCGCGGGGGCCCGCTTCTGTAATGAGTGTGGGAGCCCGGTCGGTTCAGTGCCCGCCACCCGGTCCGGCGGCTCGCCGACGTCCGGCGGGGGGAGCTGGATCCCGTGGACCGTCGCGGGCATGCTGCTCGTGGGCGTGACCTCCTACTTCCTGGCGACCTCAGCCAAGACGGAGGAGGTGCCGGCCGGCATGCCCGGAGGCGCGGTGGCCCCGTTTGCCAACGGCGGCGGCGGTGGCGCGCCACCCGATATCAGCCAGATGAGCCCGCGCGAACGGGCCGGTCGCCTGTACGACCGCATCATGCGCTACGGCGAAGAAGGGAAGCGGGACAGTCTGCAAACCTTTGCCCCGATGGCACTTGCGAGCTATGAGGCGTTGGCCGGCGAAATGGATCTCGACGCCCGGTACGACTACGGCCGGGTCGCCCAGGAGGTCGGGAATCCGGAGATCGCGGCGGCGCAGGCCGACACGATCCTGAAGGAATCGCCCACCCATCTCCTGGGGCTCGCGCTGGCTGCCCGCACCGCCGAGATGCGCAACAAGACGACGGACGCCGCCGGCTACTGGAAGCGCTTCCTCGCCGCCAAGGACGCGGAGCTCAAGAAGAATCTGCCGGAGTATCAGGCGCACTCGGCCGACATCGGCCGCGCCTCGGAGCTCGCCAAAGGCAAGTAGGGCGGCGAATCGGCAGGAAATAACCGGCGAGCGACGAGAATGCCCGACTATGTCGGGCATTTTCCGTTTGCGCACGGCCGGTCCGGAATACAGGATCTCCTCATCCGGGATGCGGCCACCACCTGCCGCCCCCGCTTCGGCGGCGCCCCCACCTGCCGCGCACTCCCCAAACAGTCCCGAGGAGGGTTGGTCCCCATGACGGTCGTACTCCCCACTCCCGATGCCGCCCTCGTCGCCAAACTGGCGAGTGGAGATCAGACGGCGCTGACGACCCTCTACAAGGAGCTGTACGACGGTCTCGCGCAGCGCGCCGCCGAAGTGCTGCCGCCCGACCTCGCGCATTTCCGTGGCCGCGTGGCCGAACGCGCCATGCTGAACGCGTGGGCCGCACGCGCGCGCTTTCAGAGCCCCGTGGGTCTGATCGATTTTCTCGATGAGATGGTGAAGCAGGAAAGCGACGTGCAGAAGCGGAAGCACGCCTCACTGCATCGTCGCGAAGGGCAGAACACCTCCACGCATGCGGCCGTGCTGAACGCCGATCAGGCCGTGGCGAAGCTGCTCGAAGCGCTCAACCCCGTCGATCACGAACAGGCGATGGCCGAAGCGCGCGAACTCAAGAAGGCGCACGCGAAGGAACATGTGGCGCGCGTCGGAGGTCGCCCCAAGTGGGTGCTCCCCACCGTGCTCGGCGTGGTGGCCGTGGTCGCAATCATCGGTCTGCAGAAGTATCTCGACAAGGCGGGCGTGGATGCGGCCATCGATCGCGCCCTCAAGTCGGACGGCGTGCAGACGCTCTCGGCCGGCAAGGGCCAGCGCGGGTCGCTCACGTTGCGCGACGGTACGAAGGCCGCCATTGGCAGCGACAGCAAGCTGCGCGTGCCTGAAGAGTTCGCGACGCCCAAGCAGCGCACCATCGCGCTCGAGGGGACCGCGACGTTCACCCCCACGCCGCCGGGCGCGGGCCCGGATGCACTCCCGTTCTCGGTGCGCGCCGGCAACGCTACGATCACCGCCAGCGGCGGCGTCTTCACGGTACGCAGCTACGCCGAAGACAACGCTGTCACGGTGGATGTGAAGGAAGGTACCGTGCAGGTGAAGGATCGCGAGAGCGGCAAGACGCAGGATGTCGCGGCCGGCTCAGCCATCAAGTTCGCCGGCGGCGCGATCACCCCGCTCGAAGGTGTCGCGCGCGATGTCGCGATGGCGTGGACCCGCGACTCGCTTGTCTTCGACAATCAGCCGCTCAAGGCGGTGCTCCCCGAACTCGTGCGGTGGTTCAGCCTGAACGCCGCCATCACCGACCCCAGCGTCGAGAACCGCCCCGTGTCGATGCGCGTCGCGCTCTCGAGCTCGGGTGATGCCACCAAGGCGCTCACAGCGGCGGCGAATCTGGCGATTCAGTTCGGGAAGGATGATCGGATTGAGTTTATGGATGGGGCGAAGGGAGGGGCGGCGCCGGCGGCGAAGAAGTGAGAGGTGAGACGTGAGTAACCCCTGAGAGCTCAGGGCGTAGAACGTCAGGGGGGAGAGCTCAGGACCGCGTGCAGTCCTGAGCTCTCCCCCCTGAAATTCTTCCCCCTGAGCTCTCAGGGGTTACTCACTGCTCACCACGCTACCGCACCTTCATGATCAGCCCATTGTGCGCCTTGATCACGCCCGCGCGCAGAATGTCGAGCCCGTTCTGATAGCAGTACCGCCCCATCTGCCGCACATCCATGAGCTCGCGATAGCCGTGGTTCATCCAGTCGGCCATGAGATTGTAGAACGCGCGTGAGCGGAACTGATTGCGCGGCGTGGTCATCACCACGTAGCCGCCGGGCTTGAGGAAGCGGCGGTGCATCTCGATGCACTCGGGCTTGTACTCGTCGGGGAAGTGCTCGAGCAAGCCGATTGAGACCACGACATCGAACTCCGGGCCGTACTTGAGATCGCGAATATCGCTGACCTCGAAGGTGATCGGCATCTCGTCGCGATACCACGCGCGCGGATGGCCGGTGGTGGGGTCGACGCCGAGGAACGGATAGTCGAGCGGGAACTTGCCGAAGCGATCGGTGGCACAGAAGGCGTCGTAGTCCACCAGGACGATTTCCCCGCCGGGATACATCGCGGCGATCTGCATCGCCTCGTAGCCATCGGCTGCCCCGAGAAACAGGATGCGCGGCTTCTTCACATCGAGACCGGCAAAGAGTGCGCGCTTGCCGCGCGGATCCCATACGGCGTCCTCGACGCGCATGATCTTGTTCCAGATCGCCAGGTGCGCGAGGTCTTCGAGTGCTTCCTTGGCCTCGTGCATGTCCATGCGTCCGAGCGCGGCACCGAACGCCGCCTTGGCCTGCTGCTGCGCCTCGGGCACATCGGTGAGGAAGAACTGATGGAACGACGTATTGAACAACCGCCACCCTTCGATGATCGGGAGCGACTTGCCTTCCGTCCGCTCGTAGTCGCGGCGCGCACGCGACCACTTCTCGGTCCGGTATGGCGTGCCGACATCGCGAGCGGTCAGCGCCGCCCAATTGGTCGCACTCACATCCTCGAAGAGGTCCGGGGCCTGATCGCGCAGATCGATCCGATACTGCCCCGTGAGCTCGTGATGGCCGATCGCGTGGCGACGCGTGCGGGGGCGACCCCACGGCGCACTCGTCGATGCAGGGAAGGCGCGCGCGGGCGCGGGGGCGACTGGTGACTCCGGAGAGACGAGCGTAGCCATGGCAGGGTCCGGGGGAGGGCTCATGGAGAATGCCCTCGCCGGGGTCCCTCGCGCCAGCCCTGATCACGCCCGGGGCACGACCGCACTCAGCCGATGCCGAACTCGCTCCGGGCCTGCTGCGCCGCGCGGCTCTCCACCGCCGTGGCGCCGCCGGACACGCCCTCGGCCTCCCGGCGCGCGAGGAGCGCCCAGAATTCGCCGCTCTCCGGCTGCCCCGGCAGGTCATCCGGCGGCAGCAGCGCGTACATCGCCTTGTACATGAGCTGGAAGGCAAAGAAGAGCGCGATCATGTCGGGGAGCACCAGCACCACGCGGGTGATGGCGTTCACATTCGCCACCTGATCGTTGAACGCGGGCGTGTTGAAGTGCGCCGTCACGATCCGATAGTTGAGCACGTAGTTCACGAGCCCGGCACCCAGATTGGTGAAGCCAATCATGAGGGTCGCCTTCTTCATGGCCTGCAGCACCGTGGGCTCGTTGAACAGACGCTCGAGCTGCGCTTCACGCTCGGGCGTGTCCGGTCCGAGCCCCTGCCACGCAATCGAGCGTGTGACGGGCCTGCCGAAGAAGGCCGTCAGCCCGAAGACCAGAAACGCCAGCAGATAGCTCGCGCTGTCCTTGAACGCGAAGAGCGCGCCCTCCACGTACCAGAACGCCAGCGCCCCGCGCATGATGGCGCTCGCGCCGCTGTACGTGGTGATGAAGTTAAAGTGCCGGGAAATGACGAAGAGATCGAGCAGCACCCACGCCACCGGCACCAGCGCCGCCGTCAGGTACGCGGGGAGCGTGCCGAGCGGCGCGGTGCCGTACTTGAGGATCGCCCATGGCAGGGCGGCCCCAATGAGGATGTCGAGAGCGAGCTTGAGGTTCTTCGGCATGACTGGGCGTTAGCGCATCGACGCGGGCTTGAGCCCGAGCGCGCTGTTCAACCATCGGACGAACGGGGTCATCGCCGCGTAATGCTTCGCCAGTACCTGCGGCAACTTCTTGCTCGTCACCACATCGGCGTCGAGTTCAGCGCTCACAATGTAGCTCTGATACTTGAGCCACTCGGCGGCCGGATGGTCGGGGGTGAAGCCACGCGGGGTCCGGGTGAGCTTGCCCTCGGTGGAGAGCTCGCCGAAGCGCTGCTTGAAGCCGCGCGCCTTCACGATCTCCTCGAACCCCTCCAGATCGTCCACGAGGTGCTGGCGGATGCGTGCCACCGCCGGCCGCGGCGGCATCCAGATCCCGCCGCCGCAGAAGCAACCGCCCGGCTCGAGGTGGAAGTAGAACCCCGCGCCGCCATGCGCCGCCTCACCACCCACGCCGTGGCCGGCATCGCGATGGTAGAACCAGCAGGCCACGTGCGTTTTGTACGGGCTCTTGTCCTTGCTGAAGCGCACATCGCGGTGAATGCGGAACGCGCTCTTCTTGGGGGAGCCGATGATCTCCGGCGCGATCGTAGCCAGCGCGACGTCGATCTCCTCGATGAGGAGCTTCATGGGCTCCTTCAATTCGGTCTCGTACGTGCTGCGATTGGCTTCGAACCATTCCTTGCGGTTGTTCTTCTTGAGCCCGCGCAGGAAGGTGAACGCCTTGGGCGAGAACTGCGTGAACGTATCACTCATACCGTCACGGCCTCCGGCAAGACAACGCCGCTGTGGGCGGGAAAGAGGAACCGCAGGAACAACCCCGTGCGCTCGCCCCACGCGCGTTCGTCGTGCAGCGCGCCCTCGGCTTCCATGTACGCGAGGTCGCGCCCGATGCGCCAGCCTTTGCGGAGCAGCATGCGATAGAGCAGCCGCGTGCCCTTGAGCATGCGGCGCTCACCGGTGCCGACATCCAGCCAGATGCGCAGCGCCGGCCGATGCCCGACGCTCCCCTGCACCAGCTGTTTCACGATCCAGCGATCGTCCCACCACACGCTCGGGCTCAGCAGCCCGAGCTTGCCGAATACCGCAGGATGCGTGAGCCCCAGATGCAGCGACAACAACCCGCCGAGCGAACTGCCGGCCAGCGCCGTGTTCATCGGCCCCCGCTTGGTACGCCAGGTGTGATCGACCCACGGCTTGATCTCGTACACGAGCATCTGCCCGTAGCGATCGGCCTGCCCGCCGGCATCGTGCATGTTGTCGCGCGTGGGCGTGTACTCATCGATGCGATCACGCCCGGCATTGCCAATGGCCACGATGATGATCGGCTCGATGACATCGGCATGCGTCAGCGCACGCGCCGTCGTATCCACGCCCCACTGCACCCCGAAGGGCGACAACGGCAGATCATCAAAGACGTTCTGCCCGTCATGCAGATACAGCACGGGGTAGCGCCGCTCCGGCTGCTCATGGTACCCGGGCGGCAGGCTCACCATGACGTCATGCGCCTGCGACAGAAACCGCGACCGGATCTCCGTGAAATGCAACACCGAGCCGGCCGTCACGGGGACGGGCGGCTCGGGGTGCAGGGTGTGGTCGAGGCCGAAATGAATCATGGCCCCGAAAACTAATGACTCAGGCCACGCGATCCGGCAGGGGCTCGCCCTTGGCGTAGGCGTCCACGTTGAGCAGCGCCCGCATGCCCATCGCGGTGCGGGTCTCAATCGTCGCGCTCCCGAGGTGCGGCAGCAGCACCACGTTCTCCATGTCCTTGAGCTCGGCCGTCACGCTCGGCTCGAATTCGTACACATCGAGACCGGCGCCGGCGATGGTGCCGTCCTTGAGGGCATCCACCAGCGCGCGCTCATCCACCACATCGCCGCGGGCCGTGTTCACGAGGTAGGCGTCCTTCTTCATGAGCCCCAGCGTCCGGGCATTCATGAGATGGCGCGTCTCCGGTGTGGCCGGGCAATGCAGCGACACGACATCACTCCGCTGCAGCAGCTCCTCCAGCGTGGCCACCCGCTCGGCGCCCGCGGGGCCCGCCGTTGCCGGATCGTCGATGCGCGGATCACGCGGCGCGTGATACACGATGTGCATGCCAAACGCGGCGTGCGCCGTGCGCGCCATGGCGCGGCCAATGCGCCCGTAGCCGATGATGCCGAGTGTCTTGCCACGGAGCGTGCGCCCCAGCATGAACGTGGGGCGCAGGCCGCCCCACGCGCCGCTCCGGAGGTGCCGTTCCCCTTCGCCAAGCCGACGCATCACCATGAGCATCAGCGCAATGCCAATGTCACAGGTGTCGTCGGTGAGTACGTCGGGCGTGTTGGTCACCATCACGCCGGCGCGCTTGGCCGCTTCGAGATTGATGTGATTCACCCCCACCCCGACATTCGCCAGCAGCTTGCAGCGAATGCCCGGCGTATCGAAGATCCCCGGATGCCACTTGTCGGTGACGGTCGTCATCACCACATCGGCTTCCTTGAGGATCTGCACCAGCTGATCGGGGCTGAGCCCCACGTCGGTGCGATTGAACAGCGCGTCGTAGCGCGAGGCGACATCGGCCTCGACGGCTTCCGGCAGTTTGCGCGTGACGACCACGCGAAGGGAGTTGGCCATGGTGGTCTCAGCCCGGGACGCGCCAGCAGGATAGCGCAGCGCCGACACCGCTCCCCAGCGTGATCGGAATGCCGGCATCACACAGCGCCATCTCCACACCGCTCAGCGCCGCCGCCAGCGTGAGCGCATTCATGTCGCCCAAATGGCCAATACGGAACACCTTCCCTGCCACTTCGCTGAGCCCCGAACCAAGTGCGATGTCGTAGCGGGAGAAGGCGATATCGATCACCTTGCGCGCGTCGTGCCCCTCGGGAACGACGACGGCCGTGAGCGAATCGGACGCGATCTCCGGACGCTTCGCACATTCCCGAAGCCCCCATGCCTTCACGGCCGCGCGCACGCCATTCGCCAGGAAGCGATGGCGCTTGGCCACGTTGTCCATCCCTTCCTCGAGCAGCATGGTGAGCGCTTCGTCGAGCCCGTAGAGCAGGCTCAACGCCGGCGTGCTCGGGAAGAAGCCCTGCGCATTGTTCGTGCGCATCGGGCGCAGGTCGAAGTACGCGCGCGGCATCGTGCACGCATCCACACGCGCGAGCGCCTTGTCGCTCATGTAGAGAATGCCCAGCCCGGCCGGCAGCATGAACCCCTTCTGCGAGCCGGTGATGGCGCAGTCCACGCGCCAATCATCAAAGCGGAAGTCGAGACTCGCGATGGAGCTCACGCCATCGACGAGCAGCAGCGCCGGATGCTTCGCGCGATCCATCGCCGCGCGCACGGCCGCGACATTGGTGGTGACACCGGTGGCCGTCTCGTTGTGCACGAGCAGGACACCCTGAATCTCGTGGTTCGTGTCGGCGGCCAGTGCGGCTTCGATCTTGGCCGGATCGGCGGCCTCACCCCACGGCTCCTCGATCACATCCACCGTGTGGCCGAGCGCACGCGCCGTCTGGATGAACAGGTGCGAGAACTGACCGAACCGCGGCGCGAGCAGCCGCGAACCGGGGTTCATCGTGTTCACCAGCGCGGCTTCCCACATCGCGCTGCCCGTGGCCGGGAAGACGAAGGCCTCGCCCTTGGTTTGGTGCACGACGTGCGGCAGGCGCGAGAGGATGGACCGCGTGAACGCCGGGAAGGCGCTCGAACGATGGTCTTCCATCTGGCGGTGCATGGCGCGCTGGAGGCGATCCGGAACCGGAGTCGGTCCCGGAATCTGCAGAAAATGGCGACCTGGCATGCTCAGGGGAGTGAGGGCTAATTCGTCGGCGAGACTGCTGCTTCAACGGGCGACTCGTCGTCAGCGCTGGGCTCGTCGGGTTCATCACCCAACGCCCGCAACAGCCGGCGGCAGAGACGGGTCAACTTGGTGCGCTGCTCGCCGCTCAGTTCGCGCATCAGCTGCACGATGGCCTCGGTGCGCACGGGCGTCGCGTCGGTGAGAATGACGCGACCGGCTTCGGTGAGATAGACGGAGATGAAGCGACGGTCCACCGCGTGGCGTTCGCGACGCACCAGCGCGCGCGCTTCGAGCGCATCGATGATCGCGGTCATCTGCGCCTTGCTGCGGCCAAGGCTTTCCGCGAGCTCCTGCTGATGCACGGGGCCACGCGTGGCGAGCGTTTCCAGCACACCGAACTGCGACGCCGAGAGGCCGAAGGGCTGGACGGCATCGTCGACGCTCGCGGCGGCGAGCGCGGCGGCCCGCTGCAGCGTGCTGTACGCGTCGAGGGCGCGCCGTCGCTTCTTGTCCCCTTTGCTCATGCCATCCTGCTGAGGTCAGACGCGGTGAATGCCGGCGTGACGCGCAGCGAGACGCCGCGCGAGCACGGTCGTCACGGCCATGATCGTCGCCTGGGGATTCACGCCCGGCGCGGTCGGCAGTAACGATCCGTCGGAAATGTACAGACCGCGGACCCCGTGGCGCTCGCCGTCGGGGGTGGCACCGCTGGTGGCTCGGTCTGCACCCAGGCGGCAGGTCCCGTTCACATGGGCCGACCCGAGAGCGAGCTCATTGGGCCCCATCGGCGCGTCCATCAGCATCGAAATCTCGCGCGGGCTGCGAGCGACGCGTGGCACCGCATGGCTGGTGAACACCTCGCGCGCCCCGTTGGCGAAGTGGAGCTCTGCCATGGCGCCCAGCGAGGCCCGCACGCGCCGGGCATCCTGCGCGGTGAGCCGGTAGGTGATGGAGGTCTCACCTCGACGATTCACCTGCACGCGCCCACTCGACACTGACCGCTCGGCGCCGTCGCGGGTGAGGCTGATCAGCACCCCCAACCGATTGAACTGCTGCATCCGGGCCGCGTGCGCGGCCCCGAACTGCTGAATGGCGGCCGCCGCAAACCAGGGAGCCACCGGCGGCGTCTCGATCCAGAAGCCGTAGTCGGTCCCCTCCCAGCGCAGATGCTCGTCGCACAGCGTCGTCATCGGGATCCCGGTGCTGGCGGCGATTTCGCGATCGTACACGCCAAAGCCAAACGTCACCGGATGCACGCGCAGGAACTGACCGACGCCATCGCCCCCGAACCCGGAGCGCTGGAGGAGTGCCGGCGTCCCCACCGCCCCGCCGGCCACGATCACAAGGGGCGCATCGATCGTGAGCGCGGCACCGGTGCGGGTATCGGTGGCGTGCACCCGCTTGAGCGGCGGCGTGCCCTGGCCCGCGGCGGTCCCGGTGTCGCGCTCGCGACGCTCGATGCGCTGCGCCGCCATGTTGGCGTACAGCTGGGCGTTCGCCGCCAACGCGCGCGGCAGCCAGGTGACCAGCGCCGACTGCTTGGCCTCATGCCGACAGCCGGCGGTGCAGAAGCCGCAGCGCACGCACCCCGTGGCATTGAGTTCCCCCCCGCGTGCGGCCCAGCCGAGGGCGGCGGCACCGTCGAGGATGAGCCGGTTGTTCGCCGAGTGTGCGTCCGGTGGGACGGCGCTCACCTGCAGCCGGGCTTCGAGCTCCCGGAAGACGGGCGCGAGATCGGCCGCGCCAAGCCCGGCGAGCCCCGATTCGCGCGCCCACTGGTCGAGCACGAAGTCCGGGGTCGGGAGCCAGAGCATCCAATTGACGGTCGTGCCGCCCCCCACGGTCTCGCCCTGCAACAGCGCCATCGCGCCATCATCGGTGGTCCGCAGCCCCCCTCGGCGAGCAGGCGGTCGGCCATGGCCGCTTCGTCTTCAATGAAGTCGGCGCGCGAGTGCCAACCCCCGCCGTCCAGGATGACGACCTCGAACCCGGCCTCGGCGAGCTCCGCCGCGGCGACCGACCCACCGGCTCCGCTGCCGATAATGACGACGTCGGCGGTGCGATGGAGCGGGCGATCGAGCCGGACATGCACCCCGCGCGGCGGCGCTTCCGCGGGGAGATCCACCGGCAGCCGAATCGGCGTGCGCGCCACTGGCTCGGGCGCGGCCGGCGCGGAGTGCGCCGTGGGTTCCGCGGGGGGCAGCGGCCCTTCCCAGGGAAGCTCCGGCGTGCGGTGGCGAAAGGCGCCCCGGTATCCGATGGCCTGCCCCGCGGCCGGCGCACTGTAGTAGGTGACGAGCACCAACCGGCGCAGCGCCTGATAGGCCGTCCGCAGGATCGGCAACCGCGAGGCGCCCCACGCCGTGAGGCATCGGCGCTGATCGTCCGGGCTCAGCGCGGCGAAGCGAGTGAGCCGGCCGATGCCCAGGAGCGGGCCGATCGGGCTCGCCAGCAGGTCGATCGCCTGGCCGAGCTGGGCGCGCTTGTAGGCTGGTACTGTTGCGACTTTTTCGCAGCAGTTACGCGCCAGTGATTGTACATCCATAGGAGCATCGCCAACCCCTTCCGTGAGAATTCGCGCGAAGCAAGCGAGCGCATCTCGTTGTTTTGGAGAGAGATACGAATCGCTCACGGGTTTTCTCGGGTGACGGCGGGGCGGGGCACGCCCAACGGTACCGGTTGGTGCAACGCGCCACAAGCAGTGAGTCGGACCATCTGAATTTCGAGCCCCGATCGGGCCTCGGAATTCAGTCTCGGGCGCGGGGGTCAGACGATCAGGCCTCGGGATTCAGGCGCGGCGTGCGCTGCCTGAATCCCGAGGCCCGAGGTCCGATCACAGTGGCCGAGACCGAGGTCTGAGGCCAGAGCGCTGCCGAGGTCTGATGTCCGACCCGCGGGGCTCAACTACACGCCGAGCGCGAACTCCCGCTTGGTCTCCTCATGCGTGAGCACCCACAGGCTGTAGACCGCGAACGCAGTCCCCCACGGCCACCGGAAGAGGCGGAAGCAGCTCAACCCGATCACGACGTAGCGAGCCCAGTTCTGGTGGTTCAGCAGCGCGAAGCTCGCCACCAATCCCAATCCGCTCAGGATCCCGATGACCGCCGCGATCACCGCGCTGGTCACCGTGCCGATCACGATCACGACGGGGTTGAACGTGCCGAGCGATCCAAAGATGCCGCCGAACAACACACCGGCAGCGGCCAGCAGCCCGAGGGCACTGTAGGCAAGATTGACCAGCCCGACGACCTTCACATGGGTGCGCACCTGCAACTCCGGGGTTGGGGACAGGCATCCGTACGGGGTGGGGGCGCGCGGGATTCAGCGGGTCGGGAGCGTGTCGTGGAGACACCCAAACCCAAACCCACACCCACAACCCACCACCAAGAACCCGAAACCCCAAACCGATCAGTTCAGGGTTTCGGGCTCTAGGTCCTGGGTGACGGGTTCTTCCGGCTGCCCACCACGTTCACCATCGCCACCCCTCCCACAATGATCCCCATCGCCAGGAAGGCGGTGCTCGGCAGGCGCTCGCCGCCCAGCCACACGCCGAGCAGCACGGCGACCAGCGGGTTCACGTACGCGTACGTCCCCACGGCGGCGGGGCTCGCGACGCTCAGCAACCACATGTACGCGCTGAAGCCGATCAGGCTGCCGAAGGTGATCAGGTAGGCGAGCGACAGCCACGACTGCAGGCTGACCTGGGTGGTGGCGAGCGCGGTCCAGTTGCCGGTGGCTGCCGCCAGCAGAGTGAGACAGGCACCGCCCACGAGCATCTGCATGCTGATCGCCAGCGAGGCGGACTTTGATTGCGGCGCCGTGCGCGAGTAGAGCGATCCGACGGTCCAGCTCAGGGAGCCGACGACGAGGACGAGGGCGCCGATGGGATCCACCGCCGTCGTGCGGGCCCCCGCGCTCCCGTGCGCGGGCATGACCAGCAGCCCCACACCCACCAGCCCGATCAGCACCCCCACCACCTGCGCGACCTGGGGGCGCTTCCCCATCCACGCTTCGCTCAGCACGAGCCAGAGCGGGACCGTCGCCACCAGGACCGATTCGATCCCCGAGCTGACGCGTTGGCTCGCCCAGCTCACGCCGCCATTGGCGACGAAGAGCAGCAGGACGCCCACCACCGCGCTCGCCCGCCAGTTCGCCGCCGTCGGCTTGGGCGCGCCGCGCCAGCGGCTCCACGCGTAGAGCGCGCTGCCGGCCAGCAGGAAACGCATCGCGCCGAGGGCAAAGGGCGGAATCGTCTCCACCGCCCACTTGATGGCGAGATAGGTCGAGCCCCACACCACATAGATGATCAGAAACCCGCCGATCAGCTGCCAGCGTGGCACGGCGGGGGTGGGGCGAGCACTCACGTCGATGGCGTCGGAGAGGCCGTGGGTTTGAGCGCGCGCAGCGCCGCGTCACCGGCGGCGACGCCCCCCACGAGGATGTACAGATAGAAGGTGTAGAAGCGCCACCAGACGAGCGACGCCACAAAGATCGCGGGCGGAATGGCGCTCTTGAGCGTCGCCGCGAACGCGCCCTCAATGAAACCACCCCCGCCCGGCGCCGGTACCGCCACGCCGCCATAGAAGAGGGCGAGCGGCCACAACACGAGCGGCGCGAGCGTGTCCATCGTGAGCGGAAACCCACGATCGGCCACGTACACGAGAATCGGCAGCGTGGCGACCTTGCCGAGCACGTGCAGCACCGACCCGGCGAAGGCGAGCAGCATCAGCAGCGGATTCGCGGTACGCAGCGCCTGCACCGAGCTCCGGAGCGCGCGCAGGGTGCGTTGCACCGCGCGCCACCGCCCCGCATGCAGGCGGAGCCGGCGCGCCCATGCCGGCGGCGGTCCGTTCGCATTGCGCCGCGACAGGAACCACCCCGCCGCCCCCGCGCCAAGGACGAACGTGCTGTACCCGCCGACCAGCGCAATCAACCCGGTCGTAGACGCGCCTCGCCCCTGAAAGACCACCGCCAGCACCGTGCAGACCAGCACCAGCGACCACATCTCGAGAAACAGCTCGAGGAAGAGCACGAGCACGCGCTGCGCGGCCGGCGTGCCACTTTCGGCCAACACCAGAAATCGCGCCGGCTCCGCCCCCGACCGCGCCGGCGTAATCGCCGCGGCGAAATCCCCCGCCAGGCACACCCGCATCGCCGTCCCAAAGCGCAACGGAATCCCGCACGCCCGCGCCGATGCCTGAATCTTGAACGCCCGCGTGAAGATCTCCGCCGTCACCGTCGCGAGGGCCGCCGCATGCACGGTCCATCCCAACCACGGCATCCCCCCCGCCGGCCAGTTCCGCGCCACCACCCACCCCGACACGCCAAGCATGAGGGCGAACGAACCCAGGGTCAGGAGCCAGCGCTTCCAGGACATTCCAGAAAGGTAATTGCGGGAGGATTGGTTCTGATGTCGATTGAGTGAGCGAATGCTTATGCGAGACGCGTACACGTACTGCGCATAACTAACGCCCAGACGTACCGCGCAGACGTGGTGCGTCACCGCGGTACGTATGCGTTACACGTATGCGCCCCACGTATACGCCCCACGTATACGCCGTTCCCCCCCAGCCCCCCAAAGCAATGCCCAACCTGACCCGCCGCGACTGGCTCACCCGCACCAGCCTTGCCCTTGGCGCGACCGCCGCGCTGCCTGGTCTGCTCCCGGCGTCGCAGATGGCGCGCGCCTTGGGCGATGGCATCAGCTACACGGGGATGCTCCAGCAGCTCGAACGCGACGTCACGACGGCGCGGCGGCTCGCGGGGCCCGTTCGGCTCAACTACAACGAGAATCCGTTCGGCATGTCCCCGAAGGCCAAGGACGCGCTGATGGGGCACTGGGTGGAGCACACGTGGTACGCGCCGCCCATCCGCGCGGAGATTGCGGCGACGTTCGCCAGGCATGTCGGCGTGCCGGTCGATCACGTGCTCGTGACACAGGGCTCGAGTGAAGTGCTCTCGATCATGGGCGTCGCCTACGGCATGGGCGGGGGCGAACTGGTGACGCCATGGCCCACCTTCGAAGACACGCCGCGGTGGGGCGACACGATGCAGATGAAGGTGCATCGCATTCCGCTCGACGATCGGCTCGATCACGATCTCTACCAGATGGACGCGCGCATCGGGCAGTCCACGCGCCTCGTCTACGTGTGCAATCCGAACAACCCCACGTCGAACCTCGCCGATGACAAGGCGCTGCGGGACTTCGTGTCGAACGCCGCCCATCGCGCGCCGGTGATCGTGGACGAAGCATACATCGACTTCGTGGACGTGCCGGGGCACAAGAGCATGGTGGATCTCGTACTCAAGGGCGAGAACATCGTCGTGACGCGCACCGCCTCCAAGATCCACGGCCTCGCCGGCCTGCGCGTCGGCTTTGCCATCGCGCGCCCAGACATCCTGAACAAGATCAAGCAGTACGTCTCGGGCGATGCGAACGTCTTCGGTCTGCACGCCGCCAACGCGAGCCTGCAGGACACCGAGTATCAGGCCTTCGTGAAGCAGCGCAACACCGCGAGCCGCCAGCTGCTTACCGACACGCTCACGAAGCTCGGCAAGAAGGTGGCGCCCAGTCAGACGAACTTCGTCTTCTTCCAGGCCGGCAAGCCCACGACCGAGATGCAGAAGTATTTCGCCGCGAAGGGCTTCACGATCGGCCGCCCGTTCCCGCCGTACAACGACTGGTGCCGCGTGAGCATCGGGACGCCGGAGGAAATGCAGCAGTTCTGCGCGGTGCTGCCGGGCGCGTTTTCATGAGCCCCGCGGCTTCGCGCGCCGCGTCGCTTCCGCGGTGAGCGGATCCTCCGGCCACGGATGCCGCGGGTAGCGGCCGCGCAGCTCCTTGCGCACCTCGAAGTAGCTGCTCTTCCAGAAGCCAGCGAGATCGCGGGTCACCTGCACCGGGCGCTGAGCGGGTGAGAGCAGCTCCATCGTGACCGGTACGCGACCATCGAGCAGCATCGGCGTGCTCGTCCAGCCAAAGACCTCCTGCAGCTTCACGGCGAGCGTCGGCGCCTCAGGGGTGCTGTAGTCCACGGCAATGCGCGAGCCACTCGGCACCTCGAGATGCGTGGGCGCGAGGCGATCGAGGGCCGCGCGCTGATTCCAAGGCACCAGACTCGCGAGCGCCTCATGCCAGTCGAGCTGCTCGAGCTGCCCCCAGTTTCGCACGCCATCGAGAAACGGTGCCAGCCACGTGCTGGCCGACGCGAGCAACGCCGCGTCGCTGACATCGGGCCAGTCGCCGCCCAGATGATGATGCGCGAACGCCAGCCGTTCGCGGAGTCGCTCCGCACCGGTCGTGAGCGGCCACGCCGCCACCCCGATCTCCGTGAGATGCGCCAACACCGCCTCGCGCACAAGCGAAGGGTCCGCGTCGCGCAGCGGCTTCTCCTCCAGCACGAGCGCGCCGAGCGTGACGCGCTCCACCGCCTGAATGCGCCGCACACGCGCGTCCCAGAGCACCCGCGACTCCCGCACCACCTGCTCACCAAAGTCGGCGAGGATCTCCTCCAACGAAATCGGCGCCGCCCGCGCAATGCGATACTCCGGCGGCTGCCCCTCCAGCTCCGCAATGGCCAGGTACGGCGCATCATGAAGCGCGTCGTGCTTCACCAACGCCGCCCCACTCCCATTGCGCAGCACATACCGCGGCTCCGCCCCCGCCCGTCGTTGCGCCACCCGATCCGGAAACGCCAACGCGAGTAACCCCCCAGTCGCCGCGTCCTCAATCCCGCCTTTGGTCTTCCCGCCGTTCGTCTTCCCGCCGTTCCCGTCGTCCCAGCTTCCGCCGTCCAAGCTTCCGCCGTACAGGCTTCCGCCGTCCCGCAGTCGCCGCCCAATCTCCCCCGCCGCCACCTTGACCCGCCTCACCGAGTCCCGATCCACCCCCGCGCCCCGCTCTCCCACCACCGCCTCCACCCGCAGTCGCAAATCCGCCGGCATCGCCGTCCACGCCCCCTCCGCGCGCAGCACATCGCGCTCCTCCAGCAGCGCCGCGATCAGCGCCGCCAGCGCGCCCTCGCCGCGCGCCGTGCCCACGAGCACGAGATGCGCGAGCCGCGGTGACAACGGAAGCGCGGCCATCGCCCGCCCATGCGCCGTGATGCGCCCGTCGGCGTCGAGCGCGCCCAGCTGCGCCAACAGGCCGCGCGCCTGCGCGAACGGCCCCGCGCGCGGCACATCCAGCCAGCGCAGCTGCGCCGGGTCCACGACACCGGCATCGGCGAGTTCGAGCGCCAGACTCGCCAAGTCCGCCTCGAGAATCTCGGGCGGAGTACTCGGCAGGAACCCGTGCTCCTCGTGGGCATCCCACAGGCGATAGCAGACGCCCGGTGCCGTGCGCCCCGCGCGGCCGCGGCGCTGATCAGCACTCGCCCGGCTCACACGGGTGGTGCGCAGGCGCGTGAGCCCCGCGGCCGCATCGTAGCGCGGCAAGCGCGAGAGCCCCGCATCGACCACGATGCGCACCCCTTCCACCGTGAGACTGGTTTCGGCAACGCTCGTACTGAGCACCACTTTGCGAGCCCCCGGCGGGGCCGGCGCCAGCGCCGCGTCCTGCTCGGCGAGCGACAGCGTGCCGTGCAACGTGTGCAGGCGCACGTCGGCCGGCAGCGACCCGCTGAGGCGTTCGGCCACGCGCCGCTGCTCACCGGCCCCCGGCAAGAACACGAGCACATCACCGTCGTTCGCATCGAGCGCTTCGCGCACCACGCGGCTGGTCGTGGTTTCCAGCCGCTCGTCGCTGCGCGGCGGGCGATGATGCGTCGTGATGGGAAACATCCGCCCGCTGCTGCGGACCACCGGCGCCGGACCGTGGGCGTCGGCGATGAGCCGCGCGACGGCGTCACCATCGAGCGTGGCCGACATCACCAGCACCCGCAGATCGTCACGCAGCACCTGCTGTGATTCGAGTACGAGCGCGAGCCCGAGATCCGCATGCAGGGACCGCTCATGAAACTCATCGAAGAGCACCGCGCCGTAGGACTCGAGCGCCGCGTCGGCGGAGAGCAGGCGCGCCAGCACACCTTCGGTGACCACTTCGATCCGGGTCCGGCGCGACACCCGCGTATCACCGCGCACGCGATAGCCCACCGTTTCGCCAACCGGTTCCCCAAGCGTGCGCGCCATGAACTGCGCCGCCGCACGGGCGGCCAGCCGGCGCGGTTCGAGCATCACGAGGCGTTGCCCGCCAAGCCAGGGCTCCTCAAGCAACGCAAGCGGCACCCGCGTCGTCTTGCCCGCGCCGGGAGGCGCTTCGAGCACCGCGACGGTGCGGGTCCGCAACGCGTCGCGCAGCGCGGGCAGGGCCTCGTCGATCGGCAGCGCGCTCGTGAATCTCACGCGGCGTTCCGGCACACGGTCGTGCTCAGCGGCGCCGCCGAGCGCCGTCGAGCTGCTGCGCCAACCACTGCTGGGCGCGATCCATCACGTCATCGGCGCCACTGCGCATCAGTCGCACCGTGAGTCGCGCATCCACCACCGGCGAGATACCGACGCGCTGCCACGCCGAGCCATCGATGCGTCGCAGCTCCGCGGCCGGGACATCCACCGCCAACCGCCCCGGCAACGCGATGTGCACTCCCTCGGCCGGCGACCCCGCCGTGGCGGCACCAATGAACGTGACCTCCGTGGTGGCTTCGAGCGCCAGCGCGAGCCGCTCCATGGCGCCGCTCGTGCGTTCGTCCACCAGAGCGACCAGTCGCCCGGCGTAGTGCCCCGTCGTATCGCCACGGCTCACCCGCGCGCGCGTCTCGCGTTCATCGGCGCACTGCTGCGTGGCCTCCCGCAACGATTCGGCGAGACAGGGCGCGCTCTGGTACCGATGCAGCTCGCGCGCCACGACGGCGACATCGCGCGCGCGCACCGCGGCGAGCAGTCGCTCGCCCACCCGGCTGCTGTCGGCCAGCTCACCACGCAGGTCCACGATCCACGCCCGCGCTGCGCGATGCTGCGCAATAGCCGCGTCCACCGTCTGATCGGTAAGCCGATCCACATCGAGATACGCGATGCCGTTCGGCAACGCGAGCGACGCGGCCTGCTGCGGGCGCTCGACGGTGGGGAGCAAGGGCACGAAGCGCTCGCGGCGAGTCACGGTGACCTGGCGCTCGCGATTGTTGGCATCGCGCAGGCGCAGCAGCATGCCACCTTCCGGCCCCCGAGGCAGGAGCCGCATCAACGCCTCGGTGCGGGCCGCATCATTCGGCGCCGACACATCGCGGCGATGTTCGGCAAGCCACGCGGTAATCGGGAAGCCATCCACCGCCAGGAGCTCGAGCCCGCGTTCGAGTCCGGCGGTGCGCACGTCGGGGTCGTTCAGCACGTCGCTGATGATCGCGCGCCCTTCGACCAGCCGCACACGGAAGGGCGCGCTCGCCAGGCCGCGCACCGAATCGGCGGAAGGTCCCGTCAGCTGCACCTGCGCATCATCGAAGCTCGTCGTGAGATCGCGCAGGGCGGCGGCATACTGCACCGCCGTCTTCGCGCCTTCAAGGCGGCCCACCGTCCGCGCAAAGACGGCATCGATATCGTCGTCGTACAGATCGCGATGCGCATGCCGGGCGCGCATCGCGCTCCAGAGACGCGCGCCAGCGAGCACGCGTGCGCCCATGAAGGGATACGGATCGCTGTCGTAGTACCCCGGCAGCGCCGCCGGCTTGCGCACCAGCGGGAACCGGAAGGCGCGCGGTGCCCGCCCGGCGCGCAGCAGCGTCATCGCCGCGCGCAGCACCGGTGCCGTATCACTCGGCGCCGCCGCCGCGCTCACCGTCGTGTCGGCCACGAGACCGCTCGAGCCATCGGCGTGCACCAGCTCACCCGTACGGAGCCGCACCGAAAGCCCGTCGCCGATGGCGATCGATACCGACGGCACCAGCACATCATCGCGCACCGAGCCCTCGGCCACCAGCGTGCCGCGGGCACTCGCCACCAGCCCCAGCACGCTGCGCGGCAGCACCGTGTTGGCGTTGGCGAGCACCATGACGCGACGTGGCGCGGGGCTGCGGGGAATGAGCAGGCCGCCGTCGCGCCCCAGCCACGCATCATCGAAACGCCACACACCGGCATCAAGGCGCATGCCGCCCACGCGGCGCGTGCGCACGCTGCTGCGAGTGAACGGCAAGCTGGCGAGCTGCTCCACCAGCTGCGTGTTCGCAAAGAACGCCTCGACACTGTCGGCATCCGCCGGCGTCGTGGCGCGGAGATCGAGCACCACGCGCAGCGGGGCGTTCTCGAGGGCGGTGCGCACGGTGACCGCCGCCGCTTCGTCATAGCGCGTGGCGGTCGGTACCCGGAGGACCAGAATGCTGTCGCGCGTGCGCTCGGCGCTCACGCGCGCGTCCACCGGTGCGGGCGCGGTCATCGCGCCACGCTCAACGCGGGTGAGCGGATCGTCGAGTACGGCCAGAAAGCGCCCATACGCCGCTTCCAGCGCTTCGGGAGAGTTTGCGCTTCGGACCAGCGTGACCGCACGGATGTACGCCGAATCGAGCGGCACCCCGCGCACGGCCGCGGCGGGATGATGCAGCGACGCCAGATGCCACACCCACGACAATCGCACCAGCCGGGCGATCCCGGCGGAATCGGAGGGCGCGGCGTCTGGTTCTGCCTGCGGCGGCAGCAGCGGCAACCGCACGCCGGGCGCGGCCGCGGGCTCTGGGAGTGGCTGCGGCCCCGTCGCCATGGGAGGCTTGGCCACCGGCACACAGCCGCCGAGCATCAGGCTCACCGCAGCCAGCGTCGTGCCGAACACGCGCACAGGAAGGTGGGGTCGCGACATATTCCCCAAGATACGCACGCCGCCCGGTGTGCGAAGCTCCACCCGTGGCCGCATGCCCTCCCTGCCGTGACCGATCGCCTCTATTACAACGACGCCGCTCTGCTCCGCTTCAGCGCCACGATCACGGCGCTCGCCGACGGGGGTCGCGTGGTCTATCTGGATCGCACGGCCTTCTACCCCACGTCCGGGGGGCAGCCGCACGACCTGGGCACGCTGGCGGACATGGCGATCACCGACGTGGTGGATGAAGAGGCGCGCATTGCGCATCACCTCGCCGAACCCATCGGGCTGCCGGTGGGCGCGATGGTCGTGGGACAGATCGACGCGGCCCGGCGCTACGATCACATGCAGCAGCACAGTGGGCAGCACCTCCTGTCGGCCCTGCTGCACGATGCGTACGGCTGGCCCACGGTGAGTGTGCACTTCGGCGACGAAACCTCCACGCTCGACGTTGCGGCGGCGGACATTCCGGCCACACTGCTGCCCGATCTTGAGCGGCGCGCGAACGCCCTCGTCGTGGAGAACCGCCCCATCACGATCAGCTACGAGGACGCCGCCACTGCTGAAGGGCTGCGCAAGGCCAGCGATCGCGACGGTGAGCTCCGCATTGTGACCATCGAAGGGCTCGACCGCAGCGCCTGCGGCGGCACCCATGTGTCGCGCACGGCTGAGATCGGTGCGCTGCTGCTGCGACGCACCGAGAAGACCAAAGGCCAGATGCGCATCGAGTTCGTCTGTGGCCATCGCGCGGTGGCCCGTGCGCGACTCGACGCCGAGCTGCTCACGCGCAGTGCCCGCCCGCTATCAGCCGCGCCGAGCGACCTGCCCGCCCTCGTCGAAGCCCAGCAGGCCCGCGTGCTCGAGCTGGAGCGGGAGCGGCGCAAGCTGCTGCTGCAGCTCGCGGGGTTCGAGGCCGACGCCCTGTGGCGCGCCGCACCCGTCGATGCCGACGGCATGCGTCGCATCGCGGTGTCGTCGACGGGTCCGGTGAAGGACATGGAACCGCTCGTGCAGCAGCTGGTAGCGCTTGGCGCGTGTACGGTGCTCGTCACGCAGCCCGGCACCTTCGCGCTGCTGTTCGGCACCGCGGCCGATACGACCGTCGACGCGGGACAGACGCTGCGTGCCGCGCTGCACGCGCATGGCGGACGCGGTGGCGGATCGCCCCGCCTCGCGCAGGGCTCAGTGCCGTCGGCCGAAGCGCTGGAGGCGGTGCGCACCACGCTCGGGTTTCGCGAATAGATTGCGAGCATGGCACTCTCCATCCCTCGGCCCGGTGCGGGTGAACATGCCCCGTACGCCATCACGTATGTGAACGCCACAGCCGCCGCGTTGGCCGCGCGGGGCACTGATGATGTCGTAGCCCTGCTCGCCGCACAGCCCGCCGAATGGCGCGCCCTGCTCGGCGCGGCCGATCCATCGCTCGGCACGTATCGCTATGCCCCCGGCAAGTGGACACTCGCGGAGTCGCTGGTGCACGTCGCGGACACCGAGCGCGTGTTCGCGTATCGTCTGCTGCGCATCGCGCGCGGCGACCGCACGCCGCTGCCGGGCTTCGAGCAGGATGATTGGGTGCCGGAAAGTCGCGCCGAGCGGCGCTCGCTCGCCGATGTGCTCAACGAAATCGAGGCGGTGCGCGCGGCCACGTTGGCGCTGGTCCGATCGCTCGATGACACCGCGGTGGCCCAAAGCGGCATCTCCAGCAATCACCCCGTCACCGCACGGGCGCTGATCTGGATGCTGGCCGGGCACATGGCCCACCATCTGACGCTGACCCGCGAGAAGTACCTCGCCGGGGCGTAGCCGAGGCCGCTCACGCGGCGAAACCGGGCCGCCACCGCGCCCCCGGAGTGAGTAGATTTCAGGGCTGTGGCGCGCCACAGCGGCGCGCCCGGCCCTGACCTGCGCTCTAGGGAGCCCCTGCGTGTCCGCTTCTTCTGTCACTTCCTCGCCCGACGTCACGCGTCTGGCGATTGATACGGTTCGTACGCTGGCCATGGACGCGGTCCAGGCCGCCGAGTCGGGGCATCCCGGCACGCCGATGGCGCTCGCCCCCCTCGCGTACGCCCTTTATACCAAGCATCTCCGCCACGATCCGCAGGCCCCGGGGTGGGTCGATCGCGACCGCTTTGTGCTCTCGGTCGGCCACGCCTCGATGCTGCTGTATGGCACGCTGCACCTCGCCGGGTACGACCTGCCCCTCGAGCAGATCAAGGCGTTCCGCCAGTGGGGCAGCCTCACGCCCGGGCACCCGGAAGTGCACCACACCAAGGGCGTGGAGACGACCACCGGTCCCCTCGGCCAGGGCGTCGCGAACGCGATGGGCTTCGCGATCGCGGAGGCGAACCTCGCGGCGACCTTCAATCGCCCCGGACATACGATCGTCGATCACTACACGTACTTCGTGGCCGGCGACGGCTGCCTCATGGAAGGCATCTCGCACGAAGCGGCGAGCTACGCCGGCCACCTGAAGCTGGGCAAGCTGATCGGCTTCTTTGATGATAACGGCATCACGATCGACGGCAGCACGGCACTCACCTGCAGCGATGACGCGGCCAAGCGCTTCGAGAGCTACGGCTGGCAGGTGCTGCACATCAGCGATGTGAATGATCTCGCGCAGATCGACGCCGCCGTCGCCGCCGCCAAGGCGGAGACCGCGCGGCCCACGATGATCATCACGAAGACGCACATCGGCTTCGGCTCGCCCAACCGTCAGGATACGTCCAAGGCGCACGGCGAACCGCTGGGCAAGGATGAGATCGCGCTGACGAAGGCGGCCTATGGCTGGCCGTCGAGCGAGCCGTTCTTCATTCCCGACGGCGTGCGGGAGCACTGGGCCGGCGCGGTGGCCACGCGCGCGGCGGCACACAGCGACTGGCATGCGCGCTTCGACGCCTACAAGGCGGCGCATCCCGACCTCGCCGCCGAGTTCCAGCGGCGTATGCATGGCGAGCTGCCGGCGGCGATCGATGGCGCGTTTCCGACGTTCGACGCCAAGAGCGGCGCCGTCGCGACACGCGCGGCGAGCGGTGTGGTCCTCAACGCCATCGCCCCGGCGATCCCGGAGCTCATCGGCGGTAGCGCCGACCTCGCCGGCTCGAACCTGACGATGGTGAAGGGTGCGCCGATCTTCTCGGCCGCCGAGCCGGGCGCGCGCAACTTCACGTTCGGCATTCGCGAGCACGCGATGGGCGCGATCATGAACGGCATGGGGCTGCACGGCGGCGTGATTCCGTACGGCGGCACGTTCCTCGTGTTCAGCGACTACATGCGCCCGGCGATCCGCCTGGCCGGCCTGATGAACGTGCAGGCGATCTACGTCTTCACGCACGACTCGATCGGTCTGGGCGAAGATGGCCCGACGCACCAGCCCATCGAACATCTCGCGGCGCTGCGCTGCATCCCCAACCTGCTCGTCCTGCGGCCGGCGGATGCCGACGAAGTGAGCGAAGCGTGGCGCATCGCCATCGCGCACAAGACGGGCCCGGTGGCGCTCGTGCTGACGCGCCAGAAGGTGGCGTACTTCGGCGAACCCGCGCGCGCGAAGGCGGGGGTGGCCAAGGGCGCGTACGTCGTGGCCGATGAGGGCGCGCCGCAGGTGGTGCTGCTGGCGAGTGGCTCGGAAGTGGAGATCGCCCTCAAGGCGCGCGACACGTTGGCCGCGGACGGGGTGAAGGCGCGGGTCGTGAGCTGCCCGAGCCTCGAGCTCTTCGCGCAGCAGTCGGCCGAATATCGTGCGAGCATTCTGCCGGCCGGTGTGCCGCGCGTGGCGGTCGAAGCCGCGCATCCGGCGAGCTGGTACCGCTGGGTCGGCGACACGGGCGCCATCGTGGGCATCGAGACGTTCGGCGCGAGCGCACCGGCGCCGGTGCTGTACGACAAGTTCGGCATCACCGCCGCGCGCGTGACCGAGGCGGCGCGGGGTGTGCTCACCTGAGTTTCCTGCCACAGAGACCACGGAAACGCACGGTTCCTTCCGCACGAGGGGAAGGAACCGTGCGTTTCCGCGAAATCCGCGGCCGACTTTTTCTCGGAGGAGATCTCGTGCTTCGCCGATTCATTATGCTCGCCAGCGGTACCGCGCTTCTGGCCGCCTGCGGGGGATCAGACACCGCCAGCACCTCCAATGGCACGTCGCTGCCTGACGGCTCCTTTGCCCGTATTCAGCGCGACATACTCACGCCGCAGTGCGCGAGCTGCCACAAGACCGGCACGACCGACGCAAAAACCTCGCAGCTGGTCCTGACCGCCGACTCGTCGTACCAGCAGTTGGTGGGGGTGAACTCGGTACAGGCCATTGCCAAGGCCGATGGCGTGCAGCGCGTGAAGCCTTTCCGCGCCGATAGCTCGTTGCTCTTTCACAAGCTCGCCTGGATTCCCGGGCATCACAGCCGCGACTACGGCAACCTGATGCCGATGGGCACCACGACCGGGCTGTCGTCGGGGCAGCTCGAGTTCGTGCGCCGCTGGATCGAAGCCGGCGCCCCGCGCACCGGCAATGTCGTGGACACCACGGTGCTCCTCGACTCCCGCACGCAGACCGCGAGCTTCACGCCGCTCACCGCCCCGGCGGCGGGCACCGGCCTGCAGCTCACGGTGGACAGCTTTGCCGTCTCGCCCACGATGGAGCGCGAGCTCTTCCTGTACCGTCGGCTCGGCAACGCGAGTGACCTCTACGTCACCCGCATCCAGTCGCGCATGCGCCCGGGCAGCCATCACCTGCTGCTCTACACGTTCGACGACTCGAAGACCGCGTTCCCGTGCAACACGCGCCCGGTTCCCGATGTCGTGCGCGACATCCGCAATGCCGACGGCACGATGAATCTGGTCAACATGCTCCCCATGGCCTGCCACGTGTTCTTCGCCGGGGCCATGACGCAGGACTTTGACTACACCTTCCCCGCCGGCGTCGCCCTCAAGCTCCCGGCGAACGCGGCGCTCGATTTCAACGTGCACTACGTGAACCGCTCGCCCGCGCCGCTCCCCGGGCAGGCGATGGCCAATCTGTACACGACGCCGCTCGCCCAGGTGCAGAAGGTTGCGCGATCGCTCAATCTCGCCAACACGAGCTTCACGCTCCCGGCGAAAACGCGGACGACCATCCGCACCGTCTTCCCGACGTCTGTGCGTACCACGGTGCTGGGCCTCACCTCGCACATGCACGCACTCGGCGAGCGCTACGAGATTCTCGTGCGCCGCGCCAACGGTACCGAAACGAGCGTCTACGTGAACACCGACTGGGAGCACCCGGCGTTCATCAACTTCGCCACGCCGCTGGTGCTGGACGTGGGTGATGCGCTGGTCTCGGTGGTGACGTACAACAACGTCCGCGACACCGCCGTGGGCTTCGGGCTGCTGTCGACGGACGAGATGAATATCATCTTCGGGTACGCGTACTGATCGCCTGTTTCGATAGCGCCGAGTCGGCGGCCAGCACGCTGAACTGATCGCACAGAGTACACAGAGCACACAGAGCCACATGTGAAGCGGCGGCGCACTTCGAAGCCATCCGGAGCGCGCCGCTGTGTTCTCTGTGGCTCTGTGAGCTCTGTGCGATCAGTTCAAGAAAGCGCCGGCGCCGGCGACCACCGAGCCTCTCACCGCCGCCGAAGCCCGCGCCCCGCGGTGGCCCCCGTGAGCGCCCGATCGCGCACCGCCGCGACCCCGTTCACGAAGACGTGCACCATGCCTTCGGAAAGCTTCGTGGGCTCCACATAGGTCGCCACGGCGCGGATCGTCTTGGGATCGAACACGATCACATCCGCGAACGCGCCGGCGCGCAGCACCCCGCGATCGGCAATACCATAGGTCTCGGCGACCTGGGCGCTCGACGCCTGGATCATGCGTTGCATGGTGATCACCGGCTTGTCGAGCACGTAGTTGCGAATCTTCCGCGGGTACGTGGCATACATGCGCGGATGGCCACCGGAGCCGTCGGAGCTCGTCATGACCCATGGATTCTTCATGAACGTCTCGATGTCCGGTTCGCTCATGTTGAAGCTGGCGACACTCATGTCCTGCCCTTCGATGATGAGCTGCAGGGCCGTTTCCGCCGGCGGCAGGTTGCGCGCGAGGGCGACCTGCTTGAGTGTCTGCCCCACATACTGACGGCCACCCACGAGCAGCAGGGTGCTGTCGCCGCCGCGGCGGCGCAGGTTGTCGCGCATCTCCACCAGCGTCTTCGCCTTGAGCGCCGGATCCGCCAGGCGCAGCATCATGCTGTCGCGGCCACCGGCCTGCACCCAGCGCGGCATGAGCGCGGCACTCAGGCCGGTTCCGCTCGCCGTCCAGGGATACTGATCGCCGGTAACTTTGCAGCCGCTGGTGCGGGCGGAGTCCATGATGGCCAGCACGCTGTCGGCCTTCCCCCACACATCCACGCCGAGCGTCTTGATGTGCCCGACATTGGCCGTGAGCCCGGATTCGCACCCGATGCGAATCGTCTCCCGCACGGAGTTGAGCAGACCGATCGTGTAGCTGCTTTCGTCGCGCTGATGCGTGTCGTAGACGCCGCCAAAGGGTTTGGCGGCGCTCACGACTTTGATGACTTCCTCGGTGGTGGCGAACGACTGCGGATCGTAGAACAGCCCGGAACCCACGCCGTAGGCCCCTTCGCGCATGGCCTTGGTAATCAGCGCACGCATCGAATCGACCTGCGCCGGCGTCGCCGGCGCGGAGCTCTGCTTCATCACCGTCGTGCGCACGGTGCCGAAACCCACCGTCGCATAGGCGTTGGTGCCCAGTCCGAGCTGCTCGCCTTCGCTGAGCACGCGCGCCACATCCCACGGGCCGCGGCCATCCGGCCCGATCGTGACCGTCGTGACGCCCTGCAGGAGATACGCCGCGTTCTTGCGGCGCTCTTCACTGACGCGTGGCAACCCCTCGTAGATGTGCGTGTGCGGATCGATGAACCCCGGGCTCACGATGAAGCCCGTCGCGTCGAGGCGTTGCTTCACCACCGCCCCGCGTGGCACGGCGCCTACGAAAGCGATGCGATCGCCACGGAGCCCCACCGCCACGCGACGCGCGGCGCCGCCCAGGCCGTCGTACACGGTGCCGTTCTCAATCACGACATCCACCGTGTCAATCCGTGTCTGCGCAGCGGCCGTGGCCGAAACCAGCACGCTCGCACACAGCACGGTTGTGACCGACGCGCGCATCGTCATCCCCCCACGAAGGCGTGAGAGACCGCGAGCGACGCCGCGGCCAGATCTTCCAGCGCATGTCCGACGGACTTGAACAAGGTCACCTCCGTGCGTGAGCGGCGCACCACGACGTCGCCCCGCACGACCGCCGCCAGATCGGCCAGCACGTCGGCCCGCGTGATCACGCGCGCCGCCAGCGGTTGCAGCAGATCGCCCGCTTCGGCGAGCGCGCCGTCGAAGGTATCGACGACGATCCGCGCGCGCGCCACCGCCATGTCATCGACTTCCCGCATGCTGGGCGTGTACGCCCCCACGAGATCCAGATGGGTGCCCTCGGAGAGCCACTCCCCGCGCACGATCGGTTCGTGCGAGGTGGTCGCACAGCTCACGATATCCGCCGTGGGCACCGCCGTGGCGAGATCCCGCACCGCTTCCGCTTCGATCCCGTGCTCGGCCAGCTCGGCCACGCAATGCTGCGCCCGCGTGATGTCACGCCCCCACACCAGCACGCGGCGCAGGCCGGGGCGGAGCGCCACATGGGCGCGCGCCATCCACGGGGCGAGGCGACCGGTGCCCACCACCAGCAGCGTGCGCGCATCGTCGCGGGCCAGATACCGCGCCGCCAGCGCCGACGTCACCGCCGTGCGTCGCACGGTGAGCGCCTCACCATCGAGCAGCGCCACCGGCGCGCCCGTCTGGCGATCGAGCAGGAGATAGGTGGCATCTACCGTGTGCCCCCCGTGCCGCGGCGCGTCGGGGATGACGGTGACGAGCTTGATGCCGATGCGATCGGCGTTCCACGCCGGCATCAGCAACAGGTGATCGTGCGCCGCCATGCTGTGGGCATGACGCGTGGGGGCCTCGGGCGGCGCCACGAAGGCGCGCGCCAGGGCGTCGGCGAGCGGCGCCCAATCGAGCGCCGCGTGGACCTGTTCGGCGGAGAGCTGCGGGAGCATGTTCAAGAGTCTACGCACCGGAGCCGAATCGCGCTCGTTGGCGCCGCCCCGGTGTCCCGCCTCTCCTCTCTCCGTCCGGACATGCAGGTAGTCATCATCGGCGGCGGCGTCATGGGCGCCGCGACCGCCTGGTTTCTTGCGCGGGAGCATCGCGCCGCCGTCACCGTCATCGAACGCGACGCGAGCTACACCCTCGCCTCGAGCGCCCGCTCGGCCTGCGCCATCCGGCAGCAGTTCTCGACGTCGGTCAACATCCGCATCTCCCAGGAGAGCCTCGCGTTCTACCGCTCGATCGGCCTGCGCCTGGCGGTGGGGGATGAGGTGCCCGATATCGGCCTCGTCGAACCAGGCTATCTCTATCTCGCCGCCACCGAAGAAGGGGCGATGGTGCTGCGGGCACAGCACGAGCTACAGGCGAGCCACCAGGTGCACACCGCCCTGCTCACCCCCAGCGCGCTCGCGGCGCGCTACGCGTGGATGCACACCGACGATGTGATTCTGGGCTCGCTCGGCCTCTCCACCGCCACCAGTGGCGAGGGATGGTTCGACGGCTACGCCGCCATGCAGGCGTTTCGGAAGGCGGCCATCGCCGCCGGCGCCACGTTTGTGGAGGCAAATGCGACCGGCTTTGCCACCGACGGCGAACGGGTCACGCACGTACGGCTCGCCGATGGGTCAACGATCGCCGCCGACGCGGTCGTCATCGCTGCCGGCGCCTGGTCGCGTTTCATCGCCGCCGAACTGGGCATCACCCTGCCCGTCTTTGGCCGCAAGCGCGACGTGTTTGCCTGCGAAGCCGATGTGGACATCAGCGACGCCCCGCTGCTCATCGACCCCAGCGGCGTGTGGTTCCGCCCGGAGAAGGCGCGCGGGCAATTCCTCTGCGGCTCACCGCCGCGGGATCGGGATCCGGATGATGTCTCGCTCGACCGCGTGGATCATGGCCTTTTCGAGGAGCACATCTGGCCGATTCTCGCCAACCGCGTCCCCGCGTTCGATCGGGTGAAGGTGCACAGCAGCTGGGCTGGCTACTACGAGATGAACGACTTCGACCACAACGGTCTCGTAGGGCGGCTCACGCCGTGGCGCAACGCGTATACGGCGAGCGGCTTCTCCGGTCACGGGCTCCAGCAAGCACCGGCGGTCGGTCGCGGACTCGCTGAGCTCATCGCGACGGGTGGCTATCGCTCGCTCGATCTGACGGGGCTGCGATTCGATCGCATTGCCGAGGACGCGCCGCTGCTCGAGCAGAACGTGATTTGAGAGGGGAGAGGGGAGAGGGGAGAGGGGAGATCTCGCACAGAGGCACAGGGGGCACAGAGGAACACAGAGAACAACAACACACATGGTGTGCAGTTCTCTGTGAAGCTCTGTGCCCCCTGTGCCTCTGTGCGAGACAACCCAACTCACCTCCGCGGCGACGCCAGCGGAGTCACCCCGCGCTCGTGCGCTCGCCGGCGTCAGGCGTACGTGGCGCCACGATGACCGTCAGGATCGCCCCCACCACCGCGATGGCGCCGACGGTCAGGAAGGCGCCGGTGTTGCCCCCCGTCGCCTCGCGCAGCCGGCCGATCAGATCGGGGCCGAAGTGGCCGCCGAGATTGCCGATGCTGTTGATGAATGCGATACCCGCGGCGGCGGCACTGCCGCGCAGGAAGAGCGTGGGTAGCGACCAGAAGCATCCCATCTGCCCGAGGACGCCGATCGCCACCAGCGTCAGGCCGATCATGCTCGCCACCTGCTGGTGCTTGAGCGCCGCGAGCAGGAACATCCCCGTCGCCGAACAGATCAGCGTGCCGGCGACATGCCAGCGGCGTTCGTTGCGCCGGTCGGAGCTCTTGCCGATCAGCACCATCGCCACGCCGGCGCATCCCCACGGAATCGCACTCAGCAGACCGACGCGCAGGTAGTCGCCCTTGGGGATCCCGAATTCCTGGATGATGGTGGGCATCCAGAAGTTCACGCCGTAGAGCGGCACGGCGCCGCAGAAGCACACCACCGCCAGCACGAACACGCGCCAGTCGCGGAAGGTGTCGCGCACGGTGTGCCGCGTCGTGGTCGTCTCGGCGCGCGCCGTCCGATCGAGCTCGAGCGCCACCTGAATCGCCCGCTTCTCCTCGTCGGTCAGCCACCGCGCGTCCTGCGGTCCGTTTGGCAGCCGGAAGAAGACCACGACGCCCATGATCAGGCTCGGCAGACATTCGAGCACGAACAACCACTGCCACCCACCCCACCCGGCGCGCCCATCGAAGTGTTCCATGATCCAGCCGCTGAGCGGGCCGCCGACCACGTTGGCGACCGCGATGGCCGTCATGAAGATCGACACCGTTTGCGCGCGGCGCGCCATCGGGAACCAGAACGTCAGGTAGAGAATGATCCCCGGAAAGAAGCCGGCCTCCGCGACACCCAGCAGAAAGCGCAGGGCGTAGAAGCTGAACGCGGTGCGCTCCACGCCGAAGAGCGCCGGCAGCGGGCCCCAGGGGATCACGTCGAGAAAAGCAAACCCGCCGCTCACCATGGCCCACGTGATCATGATGCGCGCGATCCACCGGCGCGCACCGACGCGTTCGAGCAGCAGATTCGCCGGCACCTCGAACATGAAGTAGCCGATGAAGAAGATGCCGGCGCCGAACCCGTACGTGGCATCCGACCACTGGAACGCGCCCGCCATCTGCAGCTTGGCGAAGCCCACGTTCACGCGGTCCAGGAACGCGACGATGTAGCAGACGAACAGCAGCGGCAGCAACCGCCAGGCGACCTTGTCGAAGGTCTGCGCGGTGGCCGGGTAGGAGAGGGCCATGGCGGCAAGCTACACGCGGTTGGCGCGAGGGCCAGCGGTAAACGTGCGGGGCGCAGATGGCATCACACCCCCGAAACCTTCCCTCCCGCCCTCCGTTTCTATCCGTATGTGTCTCCGACGCTCTTTTTGGCGGGCCATGGCACTCGGCAGTGCCGCCGTCGTACTCCTCAGCAGCCGCCCGGCGAGCGCGCAGGGCGCCAGCCCCACCGCGCCGACCCGGCCTGCGACCGCCGCCACCGAACCGGCCGCGCTCAAGATCTTTCTCGATTGTCCGCGTGAGGCCGACGGCTGCGCGCTGGACTACTTCGTCGTCGAACTTCCCTTCGCCAACTGGACCCGCGATCGACTGTTCGCCGATGTGCAGCTCCTCGTCACCACGCTCACCACGGGCAGTGGCGGCGATGAGTGGACGGTCGCCTTCATCGGCCGCGAGCGGTTCAGCGGCCTGGCCGACACCCTCAAGACCACGACGCTTCCCAACGCCTCCGAAGACGACATTCGGCGTGCGTTGCGTGATCAGTTCCTGCGCGGCCTGTTCCGCTTCGTGCAACGGACGCCGCTGGCCCCGCAGTTCCGCGTGCAGTACGAGCGACCCGCGCAGGCCGCCGCAAAGACGCCGGAGTCCGTGCGTGATCCTTGGAATTTCTGGACCATTGAGACGGAGCTCAACATGTTCCTCAATGGTGAACAGCGGCAGCGCTTCGCGAACTTCGGCGCCTCGGTCGAAGCGCGACGGATCACCGAGAGCTGGAAGCTGGTGGTCGCGGCCGAATCCGAGTACAACGAGTCGCGGTTCACGCTGAACGACACTGGCGATGGGGCGACGGAGTTCACGAACATCATTCGCAACGATGGCGCCCGCCTGCGTGCCGTGCACTCCCTGTCACCGCGCTGGTCCGCCGGCGTGGTGGGGTCGGCGCGCCGCAGCGACTTCCTGAATACGCGCCTCGCCGCGCGCGGTGGTCCGGTCATCGAAGCGAATCTCTTTCCGTGGCGCGAAGCCACGCAGCGTCAGCTGACGGCGAGCTATGCGCTCGCCTGGAACGACTTTCGCTATCTCGAGCGCACCGTCTTCGGGAAGATCGCCGAGCAGCGGCCCAGTCAGGTCCTCACGGTGGCCACGAACAGCCGCCAGAAGTGGGGCTCGCTCGACCTCACCGCGCGCGGCTCCCAGTATCTCCATGACCTCAACCGCTATGAGCTCTCGCTCGGCGGATCGGTGCAGTTGCAGCTCATCCGCGGGCTCTCGCTGACCATCGACGGACGGTACTCCCGTGTGCGCGACCAGCTCTACCTCCCCGCCGGTGGTCTTTCGAACGAGGAGATTCTGGTGCGGCAGCGGGCGCTGGCGACCGGATACCAGTACTTCACCTATGTGGGGCTGAGCTACACCTTCGGCTCCATCTACAACACCATCGTCAATCCGCGGCTCGACTCGTTCCGCCTCCTCAGCAACAGCGGCTTCTGATGCGTCGACTTTCCCGGATTCGCCGCTAGCTTTCCCCTCATGCCGTCGTCGTCCGTCGCCCGTACCACCAAGAAGGTGGCCCGCACCGCGAAGCAGCAGATCACCACCCTTGGCACCGCCGTGGGGGCGTTCTGGACGACGTTCGTGGTGAACACGATGCTGGGCGGTGCGCTCACGCAGTTCGGCGTGGTGCCGCGCACCATCACCGGGCTGCGCGGCATTCTCTTCGCGCCCTTCCTGCACGGCAATCTCGCGCATCTGATCAGCAACACGCTGCCGTTTCTGGCGCTGGGCTGGATGGTGATGCTCCGCGACAGCCGCCACTTCGTGCCCGTGACGCTCTACAGCATGCTCGGCGCGGGGCTCGGCGCCTGGCTGCTTGGCTCGCCGGGATCGGTGCACATCGGCGCGAGCGGCGTGGTGATGGGCTATCTGGGCTTTCTGCTGCTCGCCGGTGTCTACACCCGCAGCGTCGGCAGCATCGTGCTGAGTCTCATCACCGCCGGCCTGTGGGGCGGTCTCGTGCTCGGGATCGCGCCAAGCCAGCCGGGGGTGAGCTGGCAGGCGCATCTCGGTGGGTTCATCGGCGGCATTCTCGCCGCGCGCGCCTATCGCAAGTAAGCGACGCGTTAGCTGCGCCGCTTCACGATCGCTTCGACCACCAGATCCACGATCCCCTTCACATACCGCACGGTCGCGCGGTCGGGGCTTTCGGCGTCGCCCACGCGGTCGCAGTACAGGCAGCCCACGATCTTCCCCAGCACGATGATGGGGAAGACGCCGAACTGCCGCACGCCCATATCCTGGGCCCACTTGGCTTCGGCGCTCGTGAACGAGCGGTCCGTTGGCAGATAGACGCTCGAGCGCTGCTGGGTCAGCGTCACGATTGGACCACCGCGCACACTCACCGGGAAATCAAAGCGCGGCAGGAGCGCTTCCACCTCATGCCCGAGCCCCGTACGCGCCGTGAGTTGCGTTTTGTCGGGCGACAGGAAGCAGACGAGGACGCGATCGAAGGGGCCGGTCCGGAGCACCGTCTCCATGGCGTTCAGCACGACCTCCCCCACACTCGACCCCGACGCGGGATTCACGTGCTCCTCGAGCTCCAGCCGGAGCTGGGCGCGCAACGACGTGTGCGCCGCCCGGGGCGGTCCTTCTTCTTCGGTCGCGGTGATCGTTTCGCCCAGCGCCGCGCGCGCCGCCTTGGCGAGCTGGCGGAAGCGCATGCGATCGGTGGCGATCTGCGGGCTCACAAACAGCTCCCGCGTTTCTTGCAGCGCTTCGGTGACCACGGCGCCAACCTTCTCGCGTGAGAGCTTGATCTTGCCCTCATGCTGCTCGAGCACCTCGCTCACCGCCATCGCCACCGCATCATCGGGCACCTCCTGCCGGTAGAGCGCCTGCGTGAGATCGTGGCTGAAGGCGGTGACCGCCGCCGTGATGCTCGCCGAGGCAGACGGGCGCGCCCGGATGCCCTGTACCACGACATCGGGCATCCCCCACTGCCGGCACACTTCAACGGCCAGGTCGGCGTACGGAAAGCCCAACACCTTTTTCGCGGCCGCGTTCTCGGAGATCCCTTCATCCGTCATCAACGTGCGGATGCGGATGTAGTCGTCGGGGAAGTGACCGGCGATGAGCACCTCCCCGAGATTGCGGAACATGCCGCAGAGATGCGCTTCCTCGGGCTCCATGAGCCCCATCTCCGTCGCCGTGGCGCGCGCGTGATTCGCGGTGAGGAGACTCATCAGCATGAGCTCCTTGAGCGCCGGACTCTTCTTGGCGTAGTTGTCGAAGAGCAGGAGCCCGCTGGCAATCTGCCGCACCGTGCGCGCGCCGAGCATCATCATGGCGTGCGTCGCGCTCTGGATGGCGCGATTGCTGCGCCGATAGTGCACACTGTTTGCCGTGCGGACGACGCCCAGCGTCAGCGAGTACTCGTTGAGCACCCGGTTGGCGAGGCGCTGGAGCGAGGCCAGATCATCGTCGAGGGCACTGATCGTCTCCACGATCTGCTTCGACAACGCCGGGAAGTCCGACCCTTCCAGAATGCGCTTGAGGCGCAGCTGGACGGCATCCGGTTGATCGGCGGCGGCGGAGGCGCGGAGAGAAAGTGACATTTCTTTCGGTAGTCTCGGCACGTCCGGCGCGTATTTTCTTCTGGTCCCAGCATTCGTTCCGGCCGCGAAACAGTCACGCCGCCACCGGAACGCCCCACCCTCCGCTCGACCCTGCCATGCCCCGGAAAGCCGCTAAAGTGTCCCGTGGTCCCGCCGCCCTCGGCCCCTATTCCCACGCCGTCTGGGCCGGGAAGCTCCTCTACTGCTCCGGTCAGACCCCCATCGACCCGGCCACCGGCAAGCTGATCGAGGGCGACGTCGAGGCCCAGACGCGCCGCATCTTCGAAACCATCGCGCTCATTCTTGACGACGCCGGTCTCGACATGAACGATGTGGTGAAGTGCAACGTGTACCTCACCGACATGGCCGACTTCGCCGCGATGAACAAGGCCTACGGCGAGGCGTTCCAGGCGCCGTACCCGGCGCGCACGACCGTGGCCGTCGCGGGTCTGCCGCTCGGTGCCCGCGTGGAAATCGAAGCTATCGCCCGCAAGTAAGGAGATCGCATGCGTCGGATTCGTCACTCGCTGGTGGTTGCGTCGCTGCTCCTCGCCGGTGTCGCTCACGCCCAGCGGGTGGCGGCGACGGTGCCGCGTGACACGATTGCCGCGCGCCTGCGGAACCTCGAAGGCATTCACACGCCCGAGGGGATCGACACGCTCCAGCAGCTCGAGGTGAATGGCAGCACGCAGTGGATCGGCATTCGCGGCCTCAACCGCGACAATCCACTGCTGCTCGTGTTGCATGGGGGCCCCGGCAGTGCACTGCTGGGCATGACGTGGGCGTATCAGAAGCCGTGGGAAGACTTCTTCACGGTGGTGAACTGGGAGCAGCGCGGCGTCGGCAAGAACTTCAGTGCGGCCGACTCCGCGCGGCTGGGTGCCACGCTGTCGCCCAAGCAACTGGTCGATGACGCCGAGGTCGTGGTGCAGCAGCTGCGCCGGCAGTTCGGCAATCGCAAGATCATCGTGCTCGGCTTCTCGTACGGCACGTCCATTGGGCCGTTTCTCGTGCAGCGGCACCCCGATTGGTACGCCGCCTATGTGAGCGTCGGGCAGATGAGCACGGCCGACAACGAGCGCATCAACTATCAGGAAGTGCTGCGCCGCGCGCGGGCCAAGGGCGACACCGCCGTGGTGCGCGAACTGTTGGCGATGGCCCCGTATCCGCCCACCGATCGCGCGCCGAATTACCGGGAGCTCAACGTCATTCGCCGCTACACGGCGATGTTCGACGGCAACTGGTACGGCAAGAAGGATCTCAGCCTCTACTACGCGCTGCCCGCCTGGGGCCCCGATTACACCCTCGAGGAAGCGGCCGGCGTCGGGCCGGCGATGGGGTGGATGGGCAAGCATCTCGTCGACAGCGGCAATCATCGACCCACGCTGCCGGATCACTTCGACGTGCCGGTCGTGATGCTGCACGGTCGCTACGATCTCATGACGACCTACGATGGCGCCAAGGTCTACTTCGATCGCATCACTGCGCCCAAGAAGGAGTTCATCACCTTCGAGCGGAGTGCGCACTTCGTCATGTTCGAGCAACCCGGACTGTTTCTGTTGACGATGGTGCAGAAGGTGCTTCCGCTGGCGGGTGGGGCGAAGACGTTCGAGCGGCGGTGAGCTGATTCCGACGTCAGATGTCCTGACATCGGAGGTCGGTAACCCCCGAGAGCTCAGGGCGTAGAAGGTCAGGGGGGAGAGCTCAGGACCGCCGTTGCGGTCCTGAGCTCTCCCCCCTGACGTTCTTCCCCCTGAACTCTCAGGGTTTCACCCCAAAAAATGCTCTCCCTTTTTTCACCCGATTTTCCGCCACCGGAGCCGTCGAGTCACGACAGCTCCATCCCCGCGTCTCGCCTCAAACCAGATCACCATCTCATCACCGCGGCGCACCACATGCCGCGTGAGGGTGCGCCCCATGTCGCCGGCGCTGAGCGCGCCGATCAGGTGGTGGGTGACCGTCCCCGTTTTCGCGTCGAAGGTATACGTCCCGAAATAGGCGTCGTAGCCGCCACTCGCGGCGCTGTTATTCGGATCGGCGACACTCGGCGCGGCCGCCGTGGCGGCCTTCGCGCGATCGCGCGCCATCAACTGCGCCTGCACATGCCCGCGCGTGTCATAGCTGATCCACGCAATGGGGTCTGACCCGAGCGGTCCATCCGCCGGTTGCACGCCGGCGGCGGAGCTGTCGGTGCGCGAGACGAGCTCCCAGGTGCCGATGGGGGCCTGCGCGCTTGCCGTCTGGCCCACGCCGAGCGCCGCGGAGAGGGCCACGAGTGCGGTCAGGGTCGCCGTGTGGTGTCGCGTCATGGCTGCGTCCGAATTGGCAACAGGGTGACCATCGGGCCCTTCTCGCCACGCGGATCGGTCGGATACCAGCGCGTCGTGAGTCGCAACGCGAAGTTCTGGGCGCTGGCGGGAACGGTGATCTCCACATCGAACGTCTGCCCGGCGCTCACCGTTTTGCTGGCGCGCACGGTGCGCTGCTGCGCCGCGGGGAGATCGGCGCCATCCACGGCGCGCAGCGTCCACGACTGCACGGTGGAATCGCGCACGAGGGCCACGTTGAGCTGCTCGTCCACCGGAATGCTGATGATCCGCAGGCGGTGTGTGCCCGGTGCGAGCATCAGTGGCCCGGGCGCCGTGCGGCCGTTGATGCTGGGCAGATGGGCGCCCGGCGCCCCCAGCATGCCCAGCACGATGACGTGATCGCGCGTGGTGTCGCGTGGTGCGCCGGGCTCCTCGACGATCAGTGCCCCATAGAGGCCGGTGGACAGCTCGCTGCCCGCTTCATCATGCGTGTGATAGATGAAGGTGCCGGCGCGCGGCGGGGTCATACGCACGATGAACGAGTCGCCCGGGGCGATGGGTGGGCGCACGCTCGCGCCCGCACCGCTCCAGCCGCCGACACCGTCGAACCAGCTTTCGATCTCCATGCCGTGCCAGTGCACCGCGAGTGGCGACGCGAGGCGATTCACCACGGTGATGGCGGTGGGTTCGCCACGGCGCAGCACCAGCGTCGAGCCGGGGAACGGCACCGAATCACGCGCCGGCTCCGCCCCGCCCTGCTGCAGCACGAACGACTGCCCGGCGTGCGTGCCGAACACATTGGCTCGCTGCGTCGCCACCAGGCGCATCGTGCGTCGCGCCGGCACGCCCGGATTCTTCCCGCTCGCCAGCGCGAGCGTCGCCGCCGCGGTCCGTCCGGGTCGCGGCGCCACGTGAATCCCCATCACCAACCCCGCCATGTTTTCTTCGGCGTGGTTCACCGCCGCATGGGCCTCGTGGGAGGGCGCGCGCGGCTCGATCTGCTGCACCAACGCCATGTGCCGCACGAGGTGGCAGTGGAAGAGCCAGTTGCCCGCTCGCTCCGGCACCCACGTCAGCGACATCGTGCCGTTGAGGGGGAGCATCTCCGTCACAACGCGACGTGCCTGTCCGGGCGCGTACAGCGTGTCGAGCATGCCATCACCGCGCGCCGTCACCATGTAGTAGAAGCCGTGCAGATGCATCGGGTGCTGCGCCGCGGTGGCATTGATGACGCGCCAACGCACCGTGTCGCCCACCGTGTAACGCAAGCGCTCGGTGTTCGGCCAGCTGGCGCCGTTCACCATCATCTTGAACGACGGATCGTGGTGCACACGCGGATCGTCGTCATCCAGCCATCGCGTAATGAGCAGGATCCGCTCGCCGCGCGGCGGTGTGCTCCCGCGCGCATCGACGATAAGCGCGCCCACGAGCGGCCCTTCCTGCTTCTCGCCACTCGCCCATTCGTCGGGCACCGGTGCGGTGGGATGCTGCACCGCGGGCCGGACGCGCGCATAGTAGTAGTACGATCCGGCGGCGGTGACGGTGAAGCTGACCGTGCGCGTCGCATTGGGCGCGAGCGCCACCGAATCCGTCCCTTTCCCGGCGGCATGATCCTGCAGCCCAAAGACCATCAGTGACACGCCGAGCGTGTTGCGCAGCGTCACGCGCACCACGGTCCCCGACGGTGCGCGCAGCAAGGGTCCCGGCACGCGTGCCGGTTTGCCCACCTCCACGAAGGCGTACGCCGGCAGATCGGCGCCGGTGGCGCCTTCGGGGCGCCAGCCGACTTCCTGGATGTTGAAGGCGACGCGCAGCGTATCGCCGACGCGCGTGCCGGCGGGGACGCGGTAGTCCTCGAGACCGGCGCGCGGCAGGGCGGGAGGCGCGGCGGCGAGAAGAGCGGCAGTGAGGAATGGAAGCATGGTCGAAACTGCCTCGGACGGCGGAGGTCAGGAACCCCTCAGGCATCAGGAAGGAGGGATTCCTCACCTCCGCGATCCGACCGCCGTTCGGTCGCTCAGCCTGCCACAGCCGACTCCCAGATCCGCTCCAATGCCGCCAGGAGCTCGGCCGATCCGAATGGCTTCGCCATCAGCAGCACCGAGTCCTGCACCGTTGCGGTCTCCTCCGGCGTCAGGTAGCCACTCATCAGTACCGCCGGGAGCGGGGTGCGGAGGGTGCGCAACTGCGCCACCAGATCATGGCCGTCGCCGTCCGCGAGCGTGATGTCCGAGATCACCGCATGCAGCGGTCCCTCGTGTGCGCGCACCAGATGCAGGGCATCGTCCACGCCAGAGGCCTCGAGCACCGTGTAGCCGGCGCGTCGCAACCCGCGCGCCACGTAGACGCGAACGCCCAGATCGTCGTCAACGACGAGCAGGGTTTCGACACGCGTGATGGCGCGCGCAATGTTCGGGCGTTCCACGGTGGTGGGAGACGGCGGCTCGGCCGCGGCCGGCAAGTGAATCGTGAAGACCGTGCCGTGGTCGAGCTGCGAGGTCACGCCGATCGTTCCACCATTGCTATTCACGATGGCGTAGACGGTCGCGAGCCCGAGACCAAAGCCACTCCGTTCCGCATTCGTGGTGAAGTACGGCTCGAAGATGCGCGCCATGATCGACGGGCTCATGCCGGCGCCGGTATCGCGCACCGTCAGCTCGAGATCCGTCAAGGCGTCCACGGTGCCACCGGCCACCCATGCGGGATTCCGCGTGGCCACGACGAGCGTGCCACGCCCGCGCATGGCATCACGCGCGTTCGTGGCCAGATTCACGATGACCTGCGACAGCTGCCCGTCATCGATCTTCACCACCGTGCGCGTGGCGTCCAACTGCAGATCAATGCGAATCTGCTCACCCAGCAGTCGCTGCAGCATCGGCGTCATGCCGCGCAGCAGCTCGTGCACGCACACGAAGCGGCGCGCCGTGGGGGTCTGACGACTGAACGTCAGCAGCTGCCGCGTGAGCTGGGCGGCACGGTCCACGGCATCGCGCATCGTCCGCACATCAGTCTGGGCGTCGCCGGCGGGCAGCGTCTCCCGGAGGTTGTCGCAGATGCTGCCGATCACCGTCAGCAGATTGTTGAAATCGTGGGACAGTCCGGCGGCCAGTCGCCCGACCGACTCCATGCGCTGCGACTGTTCCTGCGCCAGCTCGGCGTGCCGCTGCTCCGTGATGTCGGTGCCGAAACCCAGCACGTACTCGACCTCGCCATCTGACGCAAAGGACGGCAGCAGCATCCGGCGGTAGTGGCGCGTCTCCCCGCTGCGGGCGGTGAAGCTTTCGTCGAAGGAGCAGGGCTCGCCGGTGCGCGCGACCCGTCGCACGGCATTCAGGCGTCGAACCGCGACATCGACGGGCAGTCCGCGCCGATGCCCGTATTCCGCATCGGTCTTGCCGACGATCCACTGCCGCACTTCGGGATCACCGATCGCACTCGGTGTGACGTACAGATATCGCCCGTCGGGTCGAAGGACCGCGAGTTGCGTCGGGAGCGCCGCAAGAATGGACGCCAGGGACTGGGACAGCTCGGCAGGAAGCCCATCGTCGGGCTTTCGTGGCGGCATCGTCGCTCGCACGGAAGGAGGCAGGAAACTCTACAGCAGCCTCGACTATACGCGAATGCCGAACGACGCGTTCGCACATTTTCGTGAAATGCACGACACGAATGCCCGCCGCGAGAGCACCACGGCCCGACGGTGTCCTCGCTTCCTGGCGTCTACACGACCAACTGCCCCCGCCAACCGCGCGCGGCATAGTACGACTGGGCCCCATTATGGTACGTAAAGACCCGCCCATAGCGCCGATCACCAAAGATCGATCCACCGAGTTTCCGCACTGCGGGCGGCGTCAGCAGCCAACTCGATGTCTTGAGATCGAATGACCCGAGCTGCTGCAGCGCCGCGTACTGCGCTTCATCCAGCAGCTGCACACCCATCGCGGCGGCCATCCCCACGGCACTCCCCACCGGCTTCGCTTCCTTGCGTGCGTCGAGCGCCTCCTGATCGTAGCACAGACTGCGGCGACCACTCGGGCTTTCCGCCGAGCAATCGCAGAACGTGACGGCCCCGCTCTTGGCATCGCAGGCAATCACATCCGGCTCACCGCCGGTGTCCTCCATCGCCTTGAGCACATCGAGCGCGGTCTTGCTCGCCTCGAGGCGTGCGTGCACCTGCTCCCAGGTGATGCCCTTGTGTCGGGCCGCGTGCGTGTCGAAGCGGGCGCGCAGCGTAGCCAGCAGGGCAGTCTTCTCAGCGGCTTTCATCGAACGACCAGATGAGGTGAAGAGGCGGGACTCCGTATTGTGCACGCGGTGCGACCTATTTGGCGAACCCATCCAGAAAGGCGCGCGCAAACGGCGAGCGCTCGATCGCGGCTTCATCCGGGCGTGCACGTGGGAGTTCCCCGCGAACGAGGGCAGCGCCGGCGCGATCAGACCAGAGAGTCGGGGTACCGCAGGGAGGGATTTCGTCCCTACTTCGCCGCGGTTCTGAACACGCGCTAGTTTCGGAGAAAATCGACTCTCGGCGCGGTCGGCTAACCGTCGCGCCGGTGAATGTGACGCCGTCCACTGCCTCGTCAGCCGACATCGAATGAAATCGAATCGACCTGCCTCCGGTTGGGAGTCCTCCTTCGCGGAATTCCGGGAAGCTCCACCCCGCACGATCCGTGAACGGCTCGCAGAATTTGTCGTGGATGCATCGGAAGAGCAGCGGCGCGCCTGGGCAGATTCTATTCCGCCCTTGCAGGCTGAGGTGTCGGAAGTGCTGATTCGCGACGAGCTGGCACGACAGTATTCGGCGATTCTCGAGTATGAGCTGCCGATGGAGTCCCGTCGTCCCGATGTGATTCTGCTCGTGGGCGCCGGAGTGATGGTCGTTGAGCTCAAGGGAAAGCTGTCGCCTTCCCAGGCGGATCTGGATCAGGCGGCCGCGTACGCCCGTGATCTACGCAACTATCACCGCGAGTGCGCGAATCGGGACGTCGTGCCGGTGCTGGTACCCACACGCGCGCGCGGCTATCAGCACCAAATCGATGGCGTGCATGTAGCCGGCCCCGATGCGCTGGACGACCTAGTCGCAGAGATTACTCGCGCACGACGGGAGCCCGTTATCAACCGACAAGCCTTCCTGTCGGAAGAGGCTTATTGCCCGTTACCGACCATTGTGGAAGCGGCGCGTGAATTGATGGCCTCCGGTACGTTGCGCACGATCTCTCGTGCGCACGCGGCAACCAAGCCGGCGCTCGAGGAGATCACGCGACTGATCCACTTGGCAGCGGCGACCAAGTCTCGACACCTGATCCTGCTGACGGGGGTTCCAGGGGCGGGGAAGACACTCGTGGGCCTGCAAACGGTGCACGCCCGCTTTCTCGATGATCTCGCAGTGGACCGCGGGAACGCGAAGCCGTCCGCGCCAGCCGTCTATCTCAGTGGAAACGGCCCGTTGGTCGAGGTGCTGCAATACGAAATGAAAAGCGCGGGCGGTGACGGCAAAACGTTCGTGCGCGGCGTGAAGGAGTACGTCAAGCGCTACTCGTCAGCGCGCTCGCCCATACCGCCAGAGCACGTGCTGATTTTCGATGAGGCGCAACGTGCGTATGACCGCGACAAGATGCGCGCGTCACACAAGAATGACGCGGCACGAAGCGAGCCAGAGGAATTCATTACCTTCGCGGATCGCATACCAGACTGGTGTGTCGTCGTAGGACTCATCGGCAGCGGCCAAGAGATTCACGTTGGCGAGGAGGCCGGCCTGGCGCAGTGGCGCATCGCGGTGGAGGGATCCTCGAAGTCGAACGAGTGGACCATTCATGCGCCACCCGCCGTCGCCGGACTGTTTCGTAGCGGCACGGTCGAATTTGAACTCACGCCGGCGCTGAACCTCGACACAGAGCTTCGCTTTCATCAAGCAAAGGACCTGCACCGCTATGTGGCGCAGCTGCTCGACGGCGTGGAGGCGGCACAGTTAGCACCCATCGCTCACCGCTTGAATGCCGATGGACTTCACCTGCGCATCACGCGATCGCTTGATGTTGCCAAGCGCTATCTGCGTGATCGATATGGAGAAGATCGCAACGCCCGCTTTGGCATGATCGCTTCCTCGAAAGATCGGGACCTGGCCGCATTCGGCGTTCCCAACGACTTTCAGTCCACCAAGCGGGTCAAGATGGGGCCGTGGTATGGCGACCATGAGCGGGATTACGGTGGGCACAGCTGTCGTCGCCTGGAGACCTGTGTCACCGAGTTTGGCGCACAGGGCCTTGAGCTAGACGCCGCGCTGCTCGCGTGGGGCACGGACTTCATCCGTCACGATGGCCTCTGGTCCAACGCGCGCGCTAGCGGATATCGTCAGCGATCACTGGTACGTGATGCGTTTCAGCTTCGGCTGAACGCATATCGCGTGCTCCTCACACGCGGTCGCGACGCCACGGTGGTATACGTCCCGCCACTCGAGTGCCTCAACGAGACCTACCGATACCTCGTGGACTCGGGCATGACCGAGCTCCTGGAGCGTCGAGAGGAGTAGGCGCGACAAGGCGTTCTAGGATCCCCGCCCCACCGTCCAGTCGCGCGCAAACGCATACAAGCAAGCGAGCATCGGCGATGCCATCGCCGCCGCCACAAACGGCTGCTCCGTGGCACCGCTTTTGGCGCGAAGCGTTTGGAGCATCGCGATTCGCCCTCGCGTTGACCGCGGCACGGCGCCCCCCAGCCGCACCAACGGCGCCAACCGTACAAATCCCTCCCGCTCCGCCGCACTGAACCCCGCAAACGGATCCGCCGCCGGCAGCCCCAGCGCACGTGCCAGCGCCTCCGCGATCTCCCTGGCCGCCGCGCGGTGATCATGCGGGTGCGTCCGCTCCAGCAGCTGCGCCGCCCCGTGCGCGCACCGCGCGAGCCACGGTTCCGGGAAGTACGGGTACGCGTCGCCGCCGGGGAGGACGAGCTGCATCGTGCCATGTGCCAGTGCGCGCAGCGTGGCGGCCGATGACTTCTTCACCTTCGCGCGCGCCAGCCGCGCCGCCTCACGCTCGGCGCGCTCACGTAACGCCGGCTCGTACGGGCGGAACCCCAGGCGCCAATAGAACCAGTACGCGCCACTCGCGATCGCTTCGTCGTTCTCCTCGCCGAACTGCACCGCGTCCACGACAAAGCGCGTGACGCCAAACAGCGTGTGGAACGCCCGCAGCGTCTGCTGCCACAGGAACGCCGCCTCCGATCCGCGGAAGGGCGCGAAGATGTTGAGCCCCGTGTTCGCCTGATGCCACAGCGGCGTCACGCCGCCATAGCCCACCGGCACGGTGTTCGAGAACAGCACGTAGCCGTAGTTCGATTCGAGGCTGAGCCGCCGTTCCGGGCGCACCCCCAACACCGCCAGAGCCACGCCCTCGCCCAGCGAACACCACCACACTTCCGCCGGGTTCGCGTGCGAGAAGGCGTACACTTCGCGGCAGCGGGCGGCGAGCACCGCACGCGCCACGTCGATCACCGCACGCGCGCGTGGCTCGCTGAGCAACTCGATATCCGGCAGTGGCGTGGCGATGCCGGCGATCGGATCGCCCGTCACACGGCGCATCGCGCGGCGCGGGACCACGGTCGGCTCCGTGAGCGCGTTGTGCGTGACCGACCCCTCCGATTGCCGCAACGACCAGCGCACCGGCGGTGGCTGAAGATCGTACTGCGCCCGGAACGCCGCGTATGCCGCTGGAGGCGCGGCTGCGGCGCTGGCCATGAGCCAGGCGAGGGCGCTCTCCTGGCGGCGATCGCGTTCGCCATCCATCCACGCCCGCGTGCTGAACTCGCCGCTTTCAAAGCCGTCGTCTTCCGCGGGATGCAGCAACGGGCGGATCATCGCATCGATCGCACTCGTGTCGTCGATGGCCGCCCAGTCCAATTCGGCCGCGCGCGGCCAGCGCGCGGTGATCCAGTGCGCGATCTCGGCGGTCGGCGAATACGCGCTCACGCTACCGGCCATGCCGCTGTCGTTGGCGAGGGCCCGCTGGCGGGGCGACAGCGCGCGCAGCGCCGGCTCGATACGCCGAAGCGCGCCCCGCGCGGCGTCGCGCACGGCGATCGAGTCGGGAAACGCGCAGAGAAAGAGCAGATCCTCCTGGAGCGCATCGAGCGCTCGGTAGCTGCGGAGCCGGACCCCGCGCCGGGCGATGGCCCGGAGCAACGCCAGCTTGGCCGCGGTGGTCGCCCCGTCGTGCTCACGGCACAGCGGCCGGAGGGCGGCGCACGCCGCGGCACTGAGGGGTCGACGGGGGGTCGGCATGGGGCGACAGTACGCCCCCGCGTTCGCTCGGGGCGTCGGGGATTGCCCCCAGCCCGGTGAGGGTCAGGATGAGGCGAGACTCGCTATTGACAAGAAAGTTTGTCAAAGGTACCCTACCTCCCATGTTCGACGTCCACGTCATCGACGACCCCGCCGCGGCCACCGTCGCCCTCGACCCGGTCCGCGCTCGCCTCCTCGCGGAGCTCGCCGAGCCGGCCTCGGCGGCCACCCTGGCCACCCGGGTCGGGCTCGCCCGGCAGAAGGTCAACTACCACCTGCGCGCCCTCGAAGCACACGGGCTGGTGCAGTTGGCCGAGGAGAAGCAGTGGGGCGGCCTGACGGAACGGCGGCTGGTGGCGTCGGCGGCGAGCTACATGGTGTCGCCGCAGGCGCTGGGCCCGGCGGCCATCACGCCCGAGCGGACGCGCGATCGGCTCTCGGCCAGTTACCTCGTGGCCCTCGGCGCGCGCATGGTGCGCGAAGTGGGCGCCCTGGTCCGGCGGGCGCACGACGCCGGGAAGCGGCTGGCGACGCTGTCGATCGATACCGAGGTGCACTTCGCCTCGCCCGCCGATCGCGCGGCGTTCACGCACGAACTCGCCAACGCGGTCGCCGACCTCGTGGCGACGTACCACCACCCCACCGCGCCGGGCTCCCGCGCCCATCGTCTCATTGTGGCGGCGCATCCACTCCCTCTGCCGCAGCCCCCGCTGCCGCCTACCCCAACGGAGCTCTCATGAGCGTGCATCAGGATCCCAACGGACGTCGGTCCGTGTCCATCGAAGTCGACGTGCCGGGCACGCCCGAACAGATCTGGCAGGCCATCGCCACCAGCGAAGGCGTGTCGAGCTGGTTTCAACCGACCGAGTTCGAAATGCAGGACGGCAAAGTAGTCGTGCAGGCCTCGACCTTTGGCCCCGACATGGTGGCGCGCTCGAAGGTGACGGCGTGGGACGCCCCGCGGATGTTCGCGACCGAAATGCAGGGGTGGATTCCCGGCTCACCGCCGCTCGCCACCGAGTGGCACGTCGAGGCCAAGAGCGGCGACGCGTGCACCATTCGCATCGTGTACAGCCTCTTCGCCGATAACGCCGACTGGGACGATCAGCTCCTCGGCGCGAGCGGGGCCTTTGGTGGCTTCCTGCGCACGCTGCGTATCTACTGCACGCACTTCCTGGGCAAGCCGAGCGCCGTGATGCAGATCGCGATCCCGGCCGCGATGAGCGAGGCGGAGGCGTGGGACGCGCTCACCACGATGGTGGGCGTAAAGGGGCGCGCGGTGGGCGAGTCATTCTCGGCGCCCACTGGCGCGCCGGAGTACGCCGGCGTGCTCGAGTTCTACACTGATGATCCCAAGGATGCGCTCTTCCGTGTGAGTGCGCCGGGCGAAGCGATTGGTGCGTTGGGCGTGTACACGTATCCCGGCGCGGACCACACGATGGTGGCGGTGAACTTCTATCACTACGGCAGCGACGCGAAGGAACGCGCGCAGCGTGAGCAGGGCGTGTGGGAGTCGTGGATGCAGGCGCGATTCCCTGCCCCCGCCGCGTAGGCAGTTGATCGGACCTCAGAATTCAGAGCCCCGATCAGGCATCCGAATTCGGTCTCGCCATCTGACATCAGCCATCGGGCCCCGGGATTCAGAAATCGCCACTGATGTCTGAATCCCGAGGCCCGAAGAGCGATCTCCGCGACCGAGACCGAATTCTGAAGCCCGATCAGGCTCCGATGTCTGAAGCCCGATCACACGAGCGCGCGGGCCCTCGCGATGCGCGTCAACTCGGCGCGCATCGCCGGATCCTTCGACGCCTGCACACGCCGCTCGGCTTCCTCGAGCGTCGCCATCCCCGTCTCGCGCTCGCCTGCCGCAACGCGCACGGCGCCTTCGGTACGCAGCCGCGCGATGGGTGATTCGAACGGCGATGGAGTGGCGGCCTGCAGTTCCGCGCGCGCCCGCGCCGCGTCGCGTTCACCCACGGCCGCCCAGTACGCCGATTCGAGCGTCACATATGACTGCAGTGTGGGTGAAAGCGTCTCACGCGCCGCCCGAACCTCGGCCATGTGCACCGCAGCACGGGCATCATCGCCGACCTCGGTGGCGTGGCTATACAGCATGAGATGCAGCATCGTCCCGTCGAGCGAGTGATCGGCCAAGTGTGCGGCGCGCTCGAGCAGGGCGCGGTCCCACTCCCTGGCCGGCACTCCCGCCGACGCCAGCGAGGCCAGCGCCGACGAGTAGCACCAGCGATCGGCCGCCTCGCCGCCCGCGCGCAACATGCGGAGCCGCGCGCCGTCGGTATAGAACTGACCCGTGCGCGATGGCACCGTGGTCGCCAGGAAGATGCCGAACGACGCCAACGCCGTAAGCACGAGATACAGGCGTGCGGTCCGTTCACCGAGTGGCAGTAACGCCGCACACGACGCGGTCAGCAGCAGCGAGGCGAGCGGGCCCCACATCACGACGCGGGTGAGGTTGGCCCGCAGTGCTGGCCCCGGAACGGCCGCCGGGATGGTGGCAGCCACCCCGCCCCAGAGCGCGGCCGTGCGATTGAACTGCACACGCACCGCGCCATCGATTCGCCGCACCACCAGAGGACCCGCCGCGAAGAGCATGAAGCGGTTCCCCTGCACCAGCCCGGCGATGAGGTGCCCCAGCTCGTGCACCAGCAACACCGTCCACAAGCCCAGGAAGACGACCACGCCAATGATCGGAAGCGGCGTGCGCTCGACGCCGATCACGTCGCGACCCGATGATTTGGCCAGGGTACCGCCGAGGGCGCCGACGCCGAGCCCCACCGCGGCCATGACGAGAATCGTCAGCACCATACGCACGGGTGAGGCGCGGCGTGCGGGGGTCTGGGGCGGAGCGGCAGTGCGGGACATGGGCACAAGATGGCCGAAAATGCGCAAGCGGGCACCGGAGACGCTCCGGTGCCCGCCTTTTGTTACATCACGGCACACGCGCGGGTTACATCCCCGCCGGCACCGTCAGTGTCACGCCGGCACCCTGCAGCGCTGCGGCCAGCGCACGCGCCTTCGCGAGCATCGCCTGCCCTTCGCTCATCGCCGCGCTGAGCGCCGAGAGCGCCGCCGCCATCTGCTTTTGCTGCCCATCACCCGGCACGGCCCACTCGCCGAGCAGGTTGCCCTTCGCACCGGCGACCTGCTGCAACGCGTTCTGCGCCGCCGCGGCCGCTGCGGCACCACCACCGCCGCCACCACCACCGAAGCCACCGCCGAACGCCGACACGCCCACGCCGAGGTTCGGCCGGAACGCATCCCACTCCTTCTGGAAGGCATCGAACTGCGCCTTCACATCGGCACTCGCGCTCGGCGTCGAATCGAGCTTCGCCTTCGCGGCGCGCAGCGCCGTGTTGAGCGTGGTGAGCTTCGCCGCGAGATCGGTGCCCTGCTGCTGTGCGGTGTGCAGCTCCATCGCCTTGGCGTTCCACGCCGCGCGCTCTGCACCCGTGAGCGTCACCTGCGGGTCCATGACGATCGTGAGCTTCTTGGTTTCGACCGTCTTGCCGTCGGCTACCAGGGCGACGTTATACGTGCCCGGCAGCACCTGCGGGCCCTGCGGGCCGCCACCACCGCCACGGCCGAAGCCACCGAAACCGCCGGCGTTGCCGCACGGATTCTCGGCCTGATACCCCACCGGCGGCAGGTTCTCCGGATACCCCGGAATCACCACGCGCGGCTGGAAGCCCCCCGGACCACCGGCGCCGCGACCGCCACCGGCCGGCGGGCCGGCGGGCGCATTCGCATCGCGAATCGGTTCGACGCGATGATCCCAGCACACCGTCTGGATGCCCGCGACATTCTTCGCCGCCGGCACCGGCAGTTCCCGCACGAGCGTGCCATTCGCATCGGTGATGCGCAGCGAGGGATTGCCCACTGGCTTCTTGAAGTGCAGCTGGATCACCGCATCCGTGGGCGGGTTCTCGCCCGTCCAGAACTGGTGGCCCCAGAACTCTTCGTTGCGATCATCCTTGCTCTTCCACTGCAGCGACGGGCCCGGCGTGAAGAGCTTCGCATCGGCCGCCTGCGCCGCAGCGTACTCCTGGATGGGCTCGAGGTGATCGAGAATCCAGATGGCGCGGCCGTGCGACGCCACGATGAGCGCGTTGTCGCGCGGGTGGATCGTGAGCTCGTCCACGCGCACCGTGGGGAAGTTCGCCTTGAAGCGCTTCCACGTGGTGCCGCGATCGATGGACAGGAAGATCCCCGTTTCGGTGCCGATATAGAGCACGTCCGGGTTCTTCGTGTCTTCGGTGAGCGTCTTCACCACTTCATCGTGCAGGTTGTTCGTGAGCTTCGTGAACGTCTGCCCGTAGTTCTTCGACACCCAGATGTAGCTCTGGTAGTCGTTGAGGCGATGGTTGTCGACCGTGACGTACACCGTGGCCGCATCGAAGCGGCTCGGCACGACTTCACTCACGAACGCATGCCCCGCGGGGAAGCCCGGCAGGTTCTTCGTGATGTTCGTCCACGTCTTGCCGTTGTCCTTCGACATGCTCACGGTGCCGTCATCGGTGCCCGTGTAGAACACCCCCGGCTGCTTCGGGCTTTCGGCAAGCGCCACGATCGTGGGCCAGGCGGCAATGCCGTCGTTCTTGGCGATCGTGATGTCCTTGCCCTTGAGCCCCATCGTCACGATGGAGTCGCGGATCTCGTTCTTCGTGAGATCGGGGCTGATCGCTTCCCACGAGTCGCCGCGGTCGCGCGAACGGAACACCCGGTTGCCGGCGGCGAGCAGCACGTGCGCATCGGCACCGCTCAGCAGCAGTGGCGTATCCCAGTGGAAGCGATACGTCTCGCCCTTGGTGGCATTCACCACATTCTGCGGCGTCGGGCGGATGGAGCGCGATTCGCCGGTCACCTTGTTGCGGCGGATCATGTTGCCGTCCTGCGACTCGGTATAGATGATGCGCGAGTCGAACTGGTCGGGGATGGCCACGAAGCCGTCGCCGCCAAGGATCTGGAACCAGTCGTAGTTGTAGATGCCGCGGCTATGACGCGAGGCGCTCGGGCCACACCAGTCATAGTTGTCCTGCATACCGCCGCACACGTTGAACGGATACTCCATGTCGTAACCGACATGGTAGAAGAGCCCCACCGGGATCGTGAGGTGCGCCTGCCACGTCTTGGCCATGTCGTACGACATCGCCACGCCACCGTCACCGCCGATCAGCACATGATCGCCGTTCTTCGGGTCGATCCAGATGGCGTGGATGTCGTCATGAACGACAAGCGCGGCGTCGGTCTCGAACGTCTTGCCGCCGTCGAGCGAGAGATGCAGCCCCACGCCGCCGGCGTAGATGCGATCGCTGTTGTTCGCATCGATGCGGATCTGCGAGAAGTACATCGGGCGCGCGTTGGTGGCGCTCATCTTGGTCCACGTCGCGCCGCCGTCGGTGCTCCGGTAGGTGCCCGTCACGCCCGCATTCGCGCCCGCTCCTCCGCGTCCCTCCGCCGGCGCGCCGGCGCCCTCTGCGCCCTCGGCCGGCGCCGCGGCGCCACGTCCGCCCACGATGGGCGCCGGCCCTTCGACCTGCGCGTAGACGATGTTCTGATCCTTACGGAACACGTCGACGGCGATGCGACCGAGTGAGCCGGTGGGGAAGCCCGTACCGGTGACCTTGGTCCACGTGTCACCACCATCGGTGCTCTTCCAGAGCGCGCTGCCCGGGCCGCCACCATTCATGCAGCAGGCCGTTCGGCGACGCTGATAAGTGCTCGCGTAGAGCACGTTCGGGTCCTGCGCCGACATCACGAGGTCATTCGCACCCGTTTCGTCGTCGACCTTGAGGACCTGCTTCCACGTCTTGCCGCCGTCGGTGGTCTTGTAGACCCCGCGTTCACCGCCGGGGCCGAAGAGCGGGCCCGTCGCGGCCACCAGAACCACATCGTTGTTCGTCGGATGAATGACGATGCGGTTGATGTGCTTCGATTCCGGCAGCCCCATCAGCGCGAATGTCTTGCCGCCGTCGGTGCTCTTCCAGATGCCCCCGCCCCAGCTCGTGCTCTGGCGGTTGTTCGACTCGCCGGCGCCGACCCACAGGAGATCGGGGTTCGACTGCGACACCGCGACATCACCGATCGCGATGAGCCCCTGGTCCTGGAAGATCGGGGTGTAGGTCGCGCCGTTGTTGGTGGTCTTCCACACGCCACCGTGCGCGGTGCCGACGTAGTAGATCGCCGGATTGGCTTCGTAGACGGCGAAGTCGGCGATGCGCCCCGACATCGTGGCCGGGCCGATGGAGCGGAAGTGCAGCTTGTCGAATTCGGTCGCAACCGGGACAGGCGCCAGCGGCGCCGGGGCCGCCGCGACCTTGGCCGGTGCTTTCCCCTTGGGCGCTTGCGCCGCGAGCGGGGCCGACGCGCCGGCCAGGGACAGGATCGCCAAGGGAGCGATCCTGCGCAGGGAACGGGACATGAGACGGATGGGTGGGAAGGGGGACCATCGAGGGCTGTGTGCCCGGGGGATAACGTGCGCGGCAATCCCGCGTTGAGCGAGGCCCCCGCCCCTTACCGGTCCTTCGCCTTCTCCTGCGCGCCGGCCACCACCCGCGCCCAGGCCGCCGTCTGCAGCGAGTCGGCCAGCGCGATCAGCGACGGATCGAAGAACCCAGAGCGCATGACGCGGAAATCGATCCCCGACGGCGACTCCAGGAAGGCCTGCCGGATCCACTGCTGGGCCGCCTCGCGCTCGCCGTGCGCCGCGTGATAGAGCGCGAGCTCACCCATCGCGAGCGACAGCGCGTACGTCGAATCCACCGGCGCCTTGCCGGTCAGCATCGCTTCCAGACTATCGGCCAGACGCTTGCCCTCGGCCGGCGCGCCGGTGCGCTCCAGGCAGAGCGCGCGCACGCCGAGGTACGGGCCGGCCGGCACACCGGGGCAGTCGGCCAGCGCGCTGCCGCCCAGCTGCAAGCGGCCCAGCAGCTCCATCTGCGAAATGATCGGCACGTCGGGGAGCATGCTGCGGGCGACGCTGCCGTTGCGCACCGTCGTCGCGAACTGATGCGACGGAATGGAATAGAGCGCCGAGGCCACGCGCTGCCCGGCCGACCGCGGATCGAGCCGCACTTCGGCTTCGGCCAGGGCGAGGGCGTCATCCCAGCGCCCCTGCCGCGCAAACAGCCCCGCGCGGAACGTCGCAAGGAACGGACTCCCCGCGCTCAAGCGGTCGGCGCGACCGAAATGCTCCGCGAGATACTCCACCGGCGCCCCGGTGATCGTCCCGATGAGCGCGCGCGACAGGGACCCGTCGCCGAGATCAGCGCGCAGCGCGACGGCCCGATCAGCGAGGGCGAGCGCGCGCGACGCGAGCACGTATTCGCCGTCGTCCTGCCGATAGCGATAGAACACCGACAGCGCGAGCGCATTCGACAGCTCCGAACTCGCCTGTGCATAGGTCGAGTCGAGTTGCAGCGCCTTCTCGAAGTGCACGATGGCCGCGCGGAATCCTTCCGGCGTGCGCTTGGAGACCTGCTCACGCCCCATCAGCCATTCGACGAACGCATCGGCTTTGCGGGGCACGGCTGCCGCTGCGCCATCGGTGCTGAGTGACAGTCGCGCCACCGCCTGTCCGGCCAGCGTGCGTACGGTGTGCGTCAGGGTATCGAGCGGCAACGAATCGCGCACCCGCAACGTCAGCGGCCCGGCGAGTGTCTGCTTGAGCGTGCCGGAAAGCGTGCGCAGCTCGAGGCGCAATGCCAGCGTCCCGTCGCGCTGCGGCGTGCCGACGATGACCACGGCCGAGTCGAGTCCCTGGGCACGCAACGTGTCCGCGACCTGACTGCTGGTGAGACTCGCCTCGAAGAGACGCTGCACCGAGACCTGTCCCAGCAGACGCAGTCCGGAGACGGGGCTCAGCTGCGCCGTGAGCAGATGCAGCAGCTGATCGCGCAGCGCGGTCGCATTGGGCACCGACGCCGGCAGTTCCGGTGCGAGCACGGTCAGCCGCTGCACGCGGGGGGTGACATCGCGCGTGCGCAGCGTCCACACGCCGATGGCGGCGGCGGCCACCACGCCCAGCGCGGCGAGTGCCGGGCGCCAGCCGCGACGGCGACCCGCGGGTGGGGTGGCCTCGACCGGCGTGGCGAACCCACGGGCGGCCTGTTCGGGTGTGGCGTACGTGGCCGAGACCGACGGCGGCGTCCCGCGTCCGGGGTCGCTGTTGATGGCGCCGTACTCGCCACTGCCGAGGCTGCTATCGAGTGGAATGCCTTCGAGGATGGTCAGCGCCCGCGCCGCCGACTCCGGGCGCGTGGCCGGGTCCCACCCCAGGCAGGATTCCACGAGCGCGGCCAGCGTGGGCGGCACATCCGTACGGATCGCCCGCAGCGGCGTGAACGCATTCTGCGCCTGCGCCGCCAGCGACTCGGTGGGCGTCCGCCCGGTCCACGGCACCCGACCGGCGAGCATCTCGTACGCCACCACGCCCGCCGCGTAGATGTCGCTGTGCGGGCCCACGTTTTCGGCGTCCACCAGCTGTTCGGGCGCCATGTACGTCGGCGTGCCGAGCACGACTCCCGGCTGCGTGGTGCCCCGCGCCGCGCCGGGGCCGGTGATGGCCTTGGCGATGCCGAAGTCGGCGAGCACCGCACTGGTGCCGGCGAGGAAGATGTTCTCGGGCTTGAGGTCACGGTGAATGACCCCATACGCGTGCGCACAGGCCAGCGCATCGAAGACGTTGCGCAGAATGCGCACCGTGGCACCGATCGACAGCCGCCCGTCGTGCTGCATGCGGCTGCGCAGCGATTCGCCGCGGACGTACGGCATCACGTAGTACGGGATGTGATGCCCCACGGTATCCTCGATCGCCCCGACCTCGATGACCGGGACGATGGTGGGGTGCTGCATGCGCGCCGTCTGCAGGACCTCGAGCCGGAAGCGCCCGATGCGCTCTTCGTCGACGAGATCAGGGGCCAGCACCTTCACGACCACCTCGCGCTCGAGGACACGGTCCTCGGCGAGGTAGATGCGGGACATTCCGCCACCGGTCAGCTCGCGCGAGATCCGGTAACGATCGCCGAGCGCCGTTTGCAGCTTGGAGCGAAGGTCGGGCATGGTCAGTGGAGGGGACCGACAGGCGTGCCCGGCAAACATAGGAGCAACGGCAGGGGCTGGTAAGCGGCCCGAACGATGAGCGCGCCGTTATCCGGCGTCGGTGCCCTGTGTACTTTGAGAGACCCTGACCGGACTCCCGATGGACGACACCCCCACCCGCGAGTATCCCGCCGGCGCCCTCGTCGTCGAGTGGCGCCAGCCCCTCTGCCAGCACAGCGGCAATTGTGTGCGGGCCAATCCACGCGTGTTCAATCCGCGCCGCCAGCCATGGGTGGAAACGGAACACGCCACCGACGCAGAGATCGAAGCGGCGGTGGCGCGGTGCCCCAGCGGGGCATTGAGGATTCGGAAGTCGGACTAGGGACAACGATGGAGGTGGGAGTCGAGATCGGGCTCGGACGTCGGGGTCGGAGTGCCCGCAGCGAGGGCCTGCTGCGCTCCGTGGTTCAGCCAACAGCGTGACCGGCACGGTGCGGCCCCCAGCACTCCGACCCACACCTCCGACAACCGTCCCGACTCCCAATTCCATATCCGGTCCGGACACCGATCACAGACGCGATCTCACCGCATCCAATGACAGGTATACCCGCCAGGATTCTTGCGGAGATAGTCCTGGTGGTACCCCTCCGCCGTCCACCACGTCGCCTCGGGTGAGATCTCGGTGGTGATCGGCTTCTTCCACAGCCCACTCGCCTGCACGCGCGCCTTCACCCGCTCCGCCGTCTCCTGCTGCTCCGGCGTCGTGTAGAAGATCGCGCTCCGGTACTGCGTCCCGATGTCGTTCCCCTGCCGGTTGAGCGTGGTGGGGTCATGCATGCGGAAGAACCAGTTCTCGAGCAGCGACTCGTAGGTCAGCACCGTGGGGTCGAACACGATGCGCACGGCTTCGGCATGCCCGCTCTTGCTGTCGTGCGTGTCGTGATACGTGGGATGCTCGAGCCACCCGCCGGTGTACCCGACATCGGTGTCGAGCACGCCGGGGATTTCGCGCAGCAGCTCTTCCATCCCCCAGAAGCAGCCGCCGGCCAGAATGGCGACTTCCTGCGGACGCGCGTCAGCCATGCGCGCCGCCGTTGGAGAAGAGATGCGCGTACTCTGCGTACCCTTCCTTCTCGAGGTCAGCGACCGGAATGAACCGGAGCGACGCCGAGTTGATGCAGTAGCGCAGGCCACCGGCCTCGCGCGGGCCATCGGGGAAGACGTGGCCGAGGTGCGAGTCGCCATGCTTGGAGCGCACTTCGACGCGGCGCATGCCGTAGCTGGTGTCGGCGTGCTCCGTCACGTTCGGCGCGACCGGCTTCGTGAAGCTCGGCCACCCGGTGCCGGAATCGAACTTGTCGGTGCTGGCAAAGAGCGGCTCGCCACTCACGATATCGACGTACAGGCCGGCTTCGTGATTGTCCCAGTAGGCGTTCCGGAACGGCGGTTCAGTGCCGCACTGCTGGGTGACGGCGAACTGCTCGGGCGAGAGCTTGCTCGCGAGCTCGTCCTTGGACGGCTTGGCGTAGGTCTTGGTGTGGTCGGACATACTGGTTGTAGTGATTTGCGGGGTACCGAGTTCCCACGGTAGTTGATCGGACTTCCGACCTCGGCCACCAGTCAGGCATCGGAATTCGGTCTCGGCAGCGGAGATCGGATGTCGGACCCTCAGGATTCTGCCATCGCCGGAATGAATTCCGAGGTCCGACTTCTGTTGTCCGCGCCCGAGACCGAGGTCCGAGGCCCGATCGAGCCCCGAAGTCCGAGATCCGATCCACCACATCAGGGTATAATCCTCGCGTGCCCCTGACCTTCGACAACCAGTTCACCACCCGCCTCCCCGGCGACCCCAATCCCGCGAACACGCGCCGCCAGGTGCTCGGCGCGGCGTGGAGCCCCGTGGAACCCACGCCAGTGGCCGCGCCACGTGTGCTCGCGGTGTCGCCCGACGTCATGGCCCTCGTGGGCTTCGAGCCCGGCGCCCAAGACGCACCCGAGTTCGCGAATGTCTTCGGCGGCAACGCGCTGCTGCCCGGCATGCGCCCCTATGCGGCCAATTATGGCGGGCACCAGTTCGGGAACTGGGCCGGCCAGCTCGGCGACGGGCGCGCGATCAGCCTGGGCGAAGTCGTGAACGCGCACGGCCAGCGGTGGGAGCTCCAGCTCAAGGGAGCCGGCCCCACGCCCTATTCACGCACCGCCGATGGGCGCGCGGTGCTGCGCTCGAGCATTCGCGAGTTTCTGTGCAGCGAAGCGATGCACTATCTGGGGGTGCCCACCACGCGCGCCCTGTCGCTCGTGGCGACCGGCGAAGCGGTGGTGCGCGATATGTTCTACAACGGCAACGCGCGCGAAGAACCGGGCGCGATCGTGTGCCGCGTGAGCCCCAGCTTCATCCGGTTCGGCAACTTCGAGATCTTCGCCGCGCGCGGCGAACTCGAATTGCTGGCGCAACTCGTCGATTTCACGATCGCGCGTGACTATCCGCATCTCACCGGTACCACCGACGAGAAGCGCATCGCGTGGTTTGCCGAGGTCGCCGAACGCACCGCGATCATGGTCGTGCACTGGATGCGCGTGGGCTTCGTGCACGGCGTGATGAACACCGACAACATGTCCATCCTCGGACTGACGATCGACTACGGCCCGTATGGTTGGGTTGACAACTTCGATCCGACGTGGACGCCGAACACCACCGACGCGCATGGGCGTCGCTATCGCTTCGGGCAGCAGCCCACGATCGCGCAGTGGAACCTCGTGCGCCTCGCCGAAGCCATCGCGCCGGTCATGCCGCCGGGTGAGCACCTGCAGGCCGGCATCGATCGCTTCGCGGCCACATTCGTGCGCGAGTACGATGCCATGAACGCCGCCAAGTTCGGGCTGCCGATCACGGACGACGCCAAGACGCTCATGCGCGAGGCGTTCAAGCTGCTCTACGACGCCGAAGTCGACTACACGTTGTTCTTCCGTGCGCTCGGCGAGATCCCCGACGAGCTCCCGGCCACGCCGGCGGTCACGCTGCTCGGCGATGTGTTCTACGACGACGCCCGGCGCGATGCCGAAGCCGCGAACGTGCAGGCCTGGCTCGAGCGCTGGCACGCCATGGTGCGGGAGACGGGCGTGCCCTTCGCCGAACGGCGCGCGCGCATGCACGCCGTGAACCCGTGGTTCGTGCTGCGCAATTACGTGGCGCAGCAGGCCATCGATGCCGCCGAAGCCGGCGATCCGAGCCTCGTGCGCACGCTGCTCGACGTGCTGCGCACCCCCTACGACGAACAGCCGGCCCACGCCGCGTTTGCGCAACGTCGCCCCGAGTGGGCGAAGACCAAGGCCGGCTGTTCGATGCTGTCCTGTTCGAGCTAGCGCGCCGCGCGCGCCAGCGCGGAGCGCTACATGGCGGGCTGCTTCCCCTGCGCCGCCTTCACCGCCTCGATGAACCGGCGGGCGTCTTCTTCCGAGAAGCGTCCGCCGTTCGTCTTGCCGCTGTGCGTCTTCCCGCGGTTCGTCTTCCCGCCGTTCGTCTCTCCACTGTTGATGTTCACTACCCCCTCATGAACATCAAAATGCAGCTCCCCATTCTCATAGCGCAGGTTCTCGACGTCCTTCGCCGGCACGCGCACCTTGAACCCCATCGCGGTATTCACCGCCGCGCTCACCGCGTTGCCGATGATCGCGCCCACGCCGCCCTTGTCGCCCGTTTCCTTCTTGATGCTGTCGGCGACGCTCTGCCGCAGGCTGTCGGAGAGCTGAATCACGACCGAATCTCCGACCACGGCGAGCACCAGCGCGCCGTCGGTGCTCGTGATCTTCACGTCGCCGTCGCCAACCGCGGCAACTTCCTTGGTATCGGGGCTGAACTGCACCGCCACCGAGGACTTGCTCGAGGTGTCGTCCGGTGTCTTCTCGCCGCACGCACTCACCAGCGTGCCCATGGCGAGCAGCAGTATTCCCGTCGTCCGTGCCATCATGCGCTCCTGAGAATCTCGAGGGATCGGGTGGCGGGCGCCGCGATGCGCCCAGCAGTCCCTACGGCTTTTTCTCCAGCGAGTTTTGGCGGTCCAGCACGACCGACACGAACGCCAGCACTTCGTCCGGGCGGAACACCGCCCCGGTCGCGCCATTCCCCACGTCGAACATCTGGGCGCCCACCCCCTTCACGGCAAAGCTCAGGCGCCCGTCGGCGAACTTGACGTTCTCCAGATAGGTGGCCGGCACACTGACCTTGCTGTTGGGGGTCATCATGTGGACCGTGTCGCCGATCACCTCGATGGCGATCGTCCCGTCGGCGCTCACCATCTGCAGGTCATCCGGGCCTAGGAGCCGCGTCTGCGCCACCTGCTTGGCGGCTGCCTGCACGGCGGCATCCTGGGGGTCACTCTTGGCGCAGCCCACCGCGGCGCACAGCGCGGCGGCAGCGATCAGACGGAAGCGAAACATCGGCTGGACGGGGAAGGCGGAGCGGTGAGGAGCTGAATATCTTCACAATATGAGACGGCGGACCTTCCTGCTGGCAGGGCTCGGGGCCGGCAGTGCCCTCTTTCTGGGATGGTCCCTGGTGCCGCCGCGGCAGCGGCTGCGCGGATCGGCCACGCCGGCGCTCCCCGCCGGCGCGATCGCCCTCAATGGCTGGCTCGCCATTGCCCCCGACGACACCGTCACCATCATCGCGCCCAAAGCGGAGATGGGACAGGGGGTCCACACCGCGCTCGCCATGCTCATCGCCGAAGAGCTGGGGTGCGACTGGGCCAAGGTGAGCGTCCGCTACAGCCCGGTGGATGCGATCTACAACAACGTCGCGGCCATCGTGGATGGCTTGCCCTTCCACCCGGACCTCGATGACAACGCCGGAGTCCGTGCGCTGCGCTGGCTGACCGCGAAGACCATCCGCGAGGCCGGCGTCATGATGACCGGTGGGTCGAGCAGTGTGCGCGATTGCTGGGAGATCGCGCGCGTCGCCGGCGCCACGGCGCGCACCGCACTGGTGCAGGTGGCGGCGCAGCGATGGAACGTGGCGCCCGCGGCGTGCACGGTGGCCAACGGCGTCATCACGAGCGCCAAGGGCACCCTGCGCTTTGGCGAACTCGTCACCGAGGCCGCCGCGGTGAAGCCGGCCGACGTCACCCTCAAGGCGCCCGGCGCCTTCACCCTCATCGGGAAGGACCGGCCGCGGCTGGAAGGGCGCGACAAGGTCACCGGAGCGGCGACGTTCGGCATCGACGTGCGCGTCCCCGGCCTCAAGTACGCGGCCGTCGCCATGCCTCCGGCATTCGGCAGTACGCCGCTGCGCTACGACCAGGCAGCAGCCATGGCCAAACCCGGCGTGCGCGCCGTGGTCGCATTGCCGGGCAGCGACTGCGGCGATCCGCCCGCCGTCGCCGTGGTGGCCGATGGGTGGTGGCAGGCGCGTCAGGGCGTCGCCGCGCTCAACGTGCAATGGAGCCTGAGCCCCGCCGGTGCGCTGTCCACACCCGGCCTGATGGAAACGCTGCGATCGCAGGCGCTCACCGACGACGGCCTCCCCATGCGCAGCAGTGGCGATGCGATGGGCGCGCTGGCCGCTGCCGATCGCGTGGTAGATGTCGTCTACGACGCGCCGTATCTGGCGCACGCGCCGATGGAGCCGATGAACGCCACGGTGCGCGTCACCGCCGATGCCGTCGAGTGCTGGGTCGGCACCCAGGTGCCCACCTTTGCCGTGAAGGCGCTCGCGCGCATCGCCGGCGTGAGCGAAGAGCAGGTCACGCTGCATCAGCAGCTGCTGGGCGGCGCCTTCGGTCGGCGCCTGGAAGTGGACGTGATCGCGCAATGCACCGCCATTGCGAAGGCAGTGCCTGGCACGCCGGTGCAGCTCCTCTATGCCCGCGAAGACGATACGCGGCACGCGCCCTATCGCCCGGCCACCGTCGCACGACTGCGTGCCGGCATCAATGCCGCGGGCGCCATCACCGGCGTCGTGGCGCATTCGGCGGGGCAGGCGCCGTTCCGCGAGCTGAGCCGACGCGTGCGGCTCATCTGGACCGAGAACGGCCCCGATCGTACCACCAGCGAAGGCACGTGGGATCAGCCGTACGAGTTCCCCGCCCTGCGCGCCTCGCACGCCGACTGTGCGTTTCCCGTGCCCGTCGGATCGTGGCGCGCCGTCGGGCATTCGCATCAGGCGTTCTTTTTCGAGTCGTTCATCGACGAACTTGCCGCCGCGACCATGCAGGATCCGCTGGCCTTCCGGTTGTCGCTGCTCACCAGGCATCCGCGCGCCACGGCGGTGCTCAAGGCGGTGGCCGAGCGCGCGGGCTGGGGCACGCCACTGGCCGCAGGCGAAGACGGTCGCCCGCGCGCGCGCGGGCTCGCGCTCCACATGGCCTTCGGGACCACGGTCGCACAGATCGCCGAAGTCTCACTCGGCGAGAACGAACGCATTCGCGTGCATCGCGTCACCTGTGCCGTGGACTGTGGGCTCGCGGTGAATCCCAACGGGATCCGGCAACAGATGGAGAGCGGGATCATCTTCGGCCTCTCGGCCGCCCTCGGCGGCGCCATCACCATTGACCAGGGGCGCGTGCGCGAAGGCAACTTCGATACGCTGCAGCCGCTGCGCATCGCCGACACGCCCATCATCGACACGATCATCATGCCGAGCAGTGCGCCCCCCACCGGGGTGGGCGAGCCGGGGTTGCCGCCCATCGCGCCGGCCGTCGCCAACGCGCTCTTCGTGCTCACCGGCACGCGCCTGCGCTCGCTGCCGCTGCGCGTGCCAAGCGGGCAGCTCGTGGGGCGGGCGCCATGAGCGAAAGCATCACGCTGCAGGTGAACGGCGCCTCGCGCGCGCTGAACGTGGCACCCGAGACCCCGCTCCTCTGGGTTCTGCGGGAAACGCTTCAGCTCACCGGCACCAAGTTCGGGTGCGGCATGGCGCTCTGCGGAGCGTGTACGGTGCATCTCGACGGCATCCCGACGCGCGCCTGCATCACCCCCGTTGGTGCGGTCGGTGCGCGAGCGGTCACGACCATCGAAGGCGTCACCGGCGAAGGCAGCGCCGTGACGGTAGCCCGCGCGGTGCAGGACGCTTGGGTCGCGCAGGACGTCGCGCAGTGCGGCTACTGCCAGTCCGGGCAGGTCATGGCCGCCGTGGCGCTCCTGGTCAGTAACCGATCGCCGTCCGACAGCGATATTGACAGTGCGATGCAGGGCAACCTGTGTCGCTGCGGATCGTATCCGCGCATTCGCGCCGCCATTCACGCGGCGGCGCAGCAGTTGACCACCTCCCCAGACGCGACCCCTCCCGCGGCCGACGCGTCACCCACCCGCTCACGCTGAGCTTCGCATGTCTGTTCGTGTTCGTGCCACGGCGGCTGTTGCGCTGACGGTCGTTTCGTCGATCCTCGCCACGCGCGTTGCTGCGCAACCGGTCAATACCGCGGTCGCCGGCCGCTGGGACCTCACGGTGCAGGGTCCCGATCGCGAGTACCCCTCGTGGCTCGAGGTCTATCTCTCCGGCAGTCGCACGCTCGTGGGCCGCTTCGTGCATGACGGCGGCAGCGCGCGCCCGGTGGCGAAGGTGACGTTCGCCAACAACGTGGTGCGCTTTGCCATTCCGCCACAGTGGGAGGGCGGGAACGGCGAACTGCAGGTCGAAGCGACGCTCGCCAACGACACGCTGCGCGGCACGCTCACCACGGTGAGCGGCGAGAAGCACGCGCTCGTCGGCGTGCGCGCTCCAATGCTGCGCCGCACCGCCGCGCCGGTGTGGGACAAGCCCATCGCGCTCTTCGACGGCACGACCATGAATGCCTGGGAGCCGATGGGCGACAACAGCCGCTGGAGCGTGGTGAATGGCATCCTCACCAATGCCCGCGGCGGCGCCAACCTGCGCACGAAGCAGGTCTTCGAAGACTTCAAGCTGCACGCCGAGGTGCGTCTGCCGCCCGGCGGGAACAGCGGCATCTACCTCCGCGGCCGTCACGAGGTGCAGGTCGAAGACTCCGTCGGCGTGGAACCCAAGTCCACGCACATGGGTGGCGTCTACGGCTTCCTGGTGCCCAACGAGAACGTCTACACCGGGCCCAATCAGTGGCAGACGTTCGACATCACGCTGATCGGGCGCCGCGTCACGGTCGTGCTCAACGGCAAGGCGATCATCGTCGATCAGACGATCCCCGGCATCACCGGCGGCGCCATCGACAGCAAGGAAGGCGAGCCGGGCCCCATCTACCTGCAGGGCGATCACGGGCGCATCGAGTACCGCAACATCGTGATCACGCCGGCGCGCTCGGCCAAGTAGCAAGGCCCATGGTGCGGCCCACTCAGGTCCCGCCGAACCACTCATACCCCTCGTCGCTCCAATACCCGCCATTGGGAGCGGGCATGAAGGTGATGCGCGTCAGGTACTTGGTGTTCTTGTAGCCGAGCTTGATGGGGGAGTGAATGCGCGCCGGCGCCCCGTAGGCCGGTGAGAGCGCCTTTCCGTCTTTCGCGACCACCACGAGCGTCTGGGGATGCATCGCACTCTCCACATCCCAGCTCTCGTGGTAGTCGCTGTCGAATGAGGCGAAGTCCACATACCCGGCATCGGCCGTGGGCTGTGCGAGCGCGGCGAGCGTGCGAAACGGAACTCCCTGGAACTCCACCGCCGCGCTCCACCCTTCCACGCAGTAGTGATGCACGCGCTGCGTTTGCGTGGCCATGCCGCGCACCTGGTCGTACGTGAGGCGCAGCGGGGTCTTCACCGCACCGGTGACCTCGAGCGTCCACGCACCGCGCATCATCGCATTCCAGGTCGGCACCTGGTCTGATATGAAGTAGGACGGGAACGCGTCACCGGCCACCATCACGCCGCGCGGGACGCGATCGGTTCGATTGGCCTGACGCAGCAGCCAACGCTCCAGGCGCTCGTTCCCCTGGCCGACGGTCTTGAGCACGCGATCCACCTGATCGCTGCCGGGGGCGCTGCAGGCGGCCACCAGCGGCGCCGCCACCCCGAGGCTCATGAGCCGTACGAACGCGCGGCGATCGAGTGCCCCGCGTGCCTGCAGCGACTCGGCGGTCGTTTCCACGCGGGTCGTGATGATCCGGCGCAACGTCGCGAGCCCATGCCGGTTCATGCGACCTCCGTTGGCGCCGGCGCCTCTGTGATGGGTGCCGACACGTGCGCGCGGCGCGGCAACAGATGCAGCAGCGGCCGCGCATTGCGCGCTTCCGGCGACCACCGCTCGGCGTCGTACCCGCCCGACGTCATGGCCCGCAGCGCGTAGGGGTCCACCGTAAAGACCATGAACACGTGCACGACCACGAGCAGCCCGAGGAGCAGCATCGCGCTGAAATGCCACCAGCGCGCCCAGGCGTAGCCCCCCAGCAGCGAGGTGAGCCAGCCGAGGCTCACCGGCTTCCAGATGGCGAGCCCGGAGATGATCAGCACCGCCGCACACACCAGCATGGTCGTATACGCGTACTGCTGCAGCGCATTGTGCTTCCCCTGGACCGGATGATCGCGGCGCAGGAAGAGATAGAAGCGCGCCATCTCGAGCGCATCCCGCCATCGCGACACCCGGGGGACAATGGTCCGCCAACGGCCACGCTGATACAGATGCGCGAGGTATACGAGGCCATTGAGACCGAGCACCCACATCATGGCAAAGTGCCAGTGGCGGGCGCCGCCCAGCCATCCGCCAATGGTGATGGCATCAGGCGCACGCATCCCCTCAAAGGGCCAGAGCGCCCACGGCGCGCTGCCTTTGGGAGCGAAGGCGGGCGACGCATTGAAGATCCGGAGCCCGGATGCCGCCATGACGAGCACGGCAACCGCGGAGATCCAGTGGGTCGCGCGGGCGATTGGGTGATGACGAGGCGAGGGCGTGGTCGTGCGCTCACGTAGACGCGACCCCGCATGGCAGTTCCCGTTCGCCCCTCCCGCGGGCGCCGGGAACTTCCCGGAAGGCGTCGGTCTACCTGTGTTGCGCCGGTTGATCGACCGGCTCAACCCCAACCGGAACTCGACCCATGCGAATGTCCCAGCTGCTCCCCACCGTGGCGCTCGTCGTCGCGTCGGCCACCACGCTGCACGCGCAGGATGCCATGAAGGCGAAGGGCGACAGCGCCAAGAAGGGCGCAATGACCAAGAAAGATGCCATGAAGCACGATGGCATGGCCAAGGGCGACGCCATGAAGCATGATGGCATGGCAAAGACCGACGCCATGAAACACGAGATGAAGCACGAGATGAAGAAGGATGCCATGGGCAAGGCGCCCGCCAAGAAAGACACCGTCAAGCGCTGAGCATGACCGCTTCGGAGCGTGATGCCGCCTTTGAGCGGGAGGCGTTGGCCTGTCTTGGCGACGTGGCCCGCTTCGCGCGCTCGCTCACGAAGGACGCCACCGCGGCGGATGATCTCGTGCAGGAGACCTTTCTCCTCGCCTATCGGGGGTATGCGTCGTTTCAGCCGGGCGCCGATGTGCGACGGTGGCTCTTCACCATCTGTCATCACGCGTGGCTGCGCATCGCGCAGCGGGAGCAGCGGTTGGTGCTCACCACCGATGGTGACGACGCCGAACTGGAGACGCTGGGTGCCGTGATGGGGCACGTGGCGGCCCAGCGCAGCGGCTTGGATCGCTTTGTGAACACGCTCGACGTGGGGCCGGCGATACGCGCCGCCATTGACGGACTCGCGCCGCCCTTCCGTGCCGCCGCGCAGTTGGTGGATGTGGACGGCTACGCGTATGACGAGGCCGCCGAGGTGCTGGGCGTCCCCGTCGGGACGGTGCGCTCGCGACTCTTTCGGGCGCGGCGACTCCTGCAGGAACAGTTGTTCGACTATGCGCGCGACGCCGGCGTCGTTCGCCAGCCTTCGTCACCCGCTCAGGAGTCCCGCCCATGAGCTCGCCCCACTTTGATCCGGTCGCCGTCATCGACTGCGATACCGCGGTTCGCCGTCTCTGGGATTATCTCGACGCCGAGCTCGACGCCCCACGCTTCGCCGAAGTCGAGCAGCATCTCGCCGCGTGCGCCGAGTGCTCGGAGCATGTCTCGTTCTCGCGCGCCTTCCTGCGCGCCGTGCACGAGGCAGCGGCGCCGGCCGCGCTGTCGGAGGAGACCCTGCGGCAGCGCGTGCTTGCGCGGCTCGCCGCCGAGGGATTCCGCACCCCGTGATGCCGGGGATCTGGCGGGATTTGGCGGGACTCGGTGGGATTTGGAGGGATTTGGTGGGATGAGGGGATCACTGAAACAGCAGCAGGGATTCAATGGATCAAGTGGATTACGCGGATACCACATGGTGTTGTGGTATCCGCGAAATCCATAAGATCCCCTCAATCCCCCAGTGCTGTTTCAGTAATCCCGACGATCCCTTCGGCATCCCCAGAATCCAACACGCTCTCGCCCAACGCCTTCAAGGACCGCGCGGGATTCGCGGCGCCGTCGGCGTCTCCGCCGCCGCGCGCCGTGCGGCGGTGCGCCCGAACATCAACGAGTGCACACGCCGCGCGAAGAACACGAGCAGCAACAGCACCGCGACGAGCGTGACGACCGGCAGGAAAATCGCGAGCGCACTCGTCACGACTGCGCCGATCAGCTCCAGCAGCGCCACGACGGGATTGCCCAGCCCGCCGGTGAGCGTGGTGCTCTTGAAGCGTGTGAACACCGTGGCACCCTGCGTCACGCCGGCCGCGCCACCGGCCAGCAGCACCGCGCTCCACTTGAGGAGCGGCGGCAGATCGACCACGACGCTGGCGGCGGCGAGCATGCCGGCCAGCATCGCCGCCGGCGTGGCGACAACGTCCAGCAGCTGATCGAGCCACGGAATGGCGTACGCGCCCACCTCGAGAATGGTCGCCGTGGCGAGCGCCGCGAGCGCCGGCGTGCTGGTGAGCCACGCAAACTCGGGGGAGAGCGGCAGCACGTCGGTCTTGGCGGCAATTGCCGCCGCCAGTAGCGGGACGAACACCCGGAACCCCGCCGCCGCCGCGAGTCCGAGCCCCACCGCCACGCCAATGAGCGCGTCGGTACCGGGCAGATCGAGGGCAGCAAGCGCGGCGAGCATGCGGGAGAGATACCCCAATCCGGTTCCGGAAGCGAATGCCGGGCGCTACCCTGTGGCATGGGCGTCATTCTCCGCTGGCTCTTCTTTGCCACGCTGTCGGTCATCCTGCTGCTGCAGCTGCGAGGGCTCGATCAGTCGCTGATCTCCCCCGAGACGCCCTTCGGCATCGTGGGCTACGAATTGGCGTTCACCGCTGCCAGGGCTCGACAGATCCTCGAGGCGTGGCGGGGCATGGATGCGCTCGAAACCGCGCGCGTCAGCCTCGGGCTCGATGTCGCCTTCCTGCTGGCCTATCCGTGGTTCTTCCGGAGCTCCTGCCAGCTGCTGCTGCGCCGCGGCGTGGCCACGCGCTTTGACCGTATCGGCCAGTGGGTGGCCGGGGCCGTCCTCCTCTGCACCCCACTCGACGCGACCGAGAACTTCGTCCTCTGGCGCATGCTGGAAACGAACGTCACACCGGTCGGCGCCGCCCTTGCCGGCCTCGTCGCGACGCTCAAGTTCTTGCTGGTCCTCGCCGCCGGTCTCTGGTGTCTCGTGGCGCTGTCGCGCCGCTTCTCTTCGTCCCGCTAATGCCCGAATCCCCAAGCTCCGGCGGCATCGCCGCCCGCGCCGTCGCCGCGCTCGTGCTCGTGTTCGGCACGTACAATCCGGAAGGCCTCTCATACTTCCACTGGGCGATCGCGCCTCTGCGCACCGGCACCCCCACCGCCGGCCCCGCCTCCGTGAAGGTGCTCGTCGGCATCCTCCTCCTCGGCGCCTGGGGTGTGTTCATCAACGCCACCCGCCGCTCCATCGGCATTGCCGGCGCGCTGCTCATCATGGCGCTCTCCGCCTGCGTCACCTGGGTCCTCATGGACTTCGGCGTCGTCAGCGCCAGCTCCAGCCGCGGCATCACGCACGTCGTGCTCTTCTGCACGGCCATGCTGCTCGCGGTCGGCATGAACTGGAGCCACGTGCAGCGGCGGTTGAGTGGGCAGGTGGACATGGACAACACGGATTGAGGGTTCGGTTGGGGTTTCTTTGAGAGCCGAGAACCGAGCCGTGAGCATCGAGAAGTGAGCGGTGAGCTCACCGCTCATGTCTGTTCAGACCGGGATGATGGGTGACACCGAGACCGGGATGATGGGTGACACTGGGCCATGTTTTGAGCTCCACGCGGAGGAGCTCGATGCCCTGGCAGACCAGTACCCCCATGTCCAAGC
>JAIEMN010000044.1 GCA_019752115.1 Gemmatimonadaceae bacterium | reverse complement strand
CGATTCTCGCGCAGGACCCAGCCGCGAGGCCACCACGGTGGCCTTGACTAGTTGGCCTTTCTCATAGAAGGCATCCACGAGATCCGAGTCATCCCTGGGCAGGCGGCTTCCGCCGCGAGCCATTCCGGCATTGCCTTGGACCTCGTGGATGTCTTGGATGTGATCAGTTCATCGATCTGGCCCTCTTGCGACGCCAGACTACGGCGCCAACCCGGCACTCCGCGGATCAGGCGCCACGTGGAATGTTCGGGTCTGAACCACGCCATCCACGGTGAGGCGCGCCGTGAACATCCCCGTCTGCTGCTGCGGCGCACCAACGCCGCCGCCGTCGCCGCCGCGGCGACCGCCGCCGCTGACCGGATTCCAGATGACCCGGTGCATCCCCGCCCCCGCGTTGAACGGCGCCGGCGGCACCCGCCACAGCGCACTGGTATTCGGGAGGCGTCCCGGCGCCGCCCCACCACCACGACCACCGGCTGGCGCCGCTGCGCCCGGCGCGTTGGTGAAGGTGCGCACCACCGTGCCGGTGGCATCGAGAATCTCAATCGTGACCGGCCCCTTGGGCGCCTGCGCGAGCCAGTAGTCGATCGGCACGCCCGGCTCCGGATTGGGCGCCTGCGGTTCGTCCTTCTGCAGTGGCGTGCCGTTGTCGCTCGTGGTGAGCACGTTCACCGTATCGCTCGGCTGGAACAGATGCACCGTGGACGCCACGATCGCGTCGCTCAGCTGGCGCAGCGGCGCGATATCGTCGATGACCCAGATGCCGCGACCGTGCGTCCCCACGATGAGATCGTTGCCGTAGATCTGGAAGTCGCGCACGCTGGTGACCGGCAGATTGAGCTGCAGCGGCTGCCACGTGTCGCCATCGTCGAAGCTCACGAACGCACCGCGCTCGGTGCCGGCAAAGAGCAGCCCCGGGCGCTTGGGATCGGCCTTGATGGTGTGGCAGTAGCCTTCCGCCGGAAGCCCCTTCGTGATCAGCTGCCACGTCTTGCCCTGATCGCGCGTGCGATAGAGATAGGGCGCGAAATCCTCGAGCTGATGCCGATCGACGCTCGCGTACGCCACGTTCACGTCGTGATACGCCGCCTCGATCATCGTCACGCGGCTCCAGCTGGTGAGCGCGGGCGGCGTCACGTCCTTCCACGCTTTCTGATCGAGCGTGAGATGGATCAGACCATCATCGGTCCCCACCCACACCATCGCGGGCGCGAGCGGACTTGGCGCCACCGTGTACACCACCCCGCGCTTGCCATTGCGATCGACCTGCTCGGCGGCCGTGGCATCGAGATTCGCGGGAATCCCCGGATTGGGGCGCGTGAGATCGTCACTCAGCCGCGTCCATGAGCGGGCGCCGTCGGTGCTGCGGAAGACGTACTGATTCGCATAGAACAGCTGATGCGGATCGGCCTTCGAGATCACGAGCGGCTGCGTCCAATCCGTGCGCGCTGCTTCCGGCCCGCGCGGCGCCGTGGTGCCGGGAATGGCCGCGTTCTTTTCGAGATCCCAGCGCTCGCCGGTGCCTCCGTACACCACGCCCGGGTGCAGCGGATCGCCCGCGGTGTAGCCGCTTTCACCACCGGGCGCGATCGGCTCCCAGTCGCGCGTGGAGATCTGGCCGAACTTGCCGCGTGATCGCACGGCTACGGCGCCACTGTCCTGCTGCGCGCCGGTCACCCAGTACGGAAAACGATAGTCTACCGAGATGTGATACACCTGCGCGGTGGCCTGATTGAGCCACGAGCTCCACGTCACCGCCATCGGGTCGGCGGTGCGCGCATTGCGCGTGATGATGGCGCCCTGATCGCTCGCGACAATCATGGTGTCGGAGTCATCGGGGCTCACCCACGCCTGATGATAGTCGTCGCCGCCCGGTGAGCCGCGCAGCGCCACCCACGTCTTGCCACCATCCATGGAACGCGAGACGCTCACGTTGGGCACGTACACGATGTCCGCGTTCTTTGGGTCCACAGCAATCTTTTCGAAGTACCACCCGCGCCCCCAGAGCGCGGGATCGCCGCTGAGCCGCGTCCACGTCGCGCCGGCATCATCGCTGCGGAACACCCCGCCCTGCCCGTTCGCCTGCGGTACCCCCACCTGCGCCGGCGCGGCCTGCTGACCGGGCTCGGGCAACAGACAATCGATCACCGCGTACACGCGCTTCGGATTGCTCGGGCTCACCGCAATGCCACTGCGCCCGATGCCGTCGGCGGGCAGCCCCTTGGTCATCTTCGTCCACGTGTTGCCGCCATCCACACTCTTGTAGAGCCCACCGCCCGGGCCGTTCGTGGGTGCATACGTGAACCAGGGCGGACGGCGCGTGGCCCACAACGCCGCGTACACCACCTTGGAGTCGGTGGGATCGATCACGACATCCACCGCGCCCACGTTCGGGTTGGGCCCCAGCACCTTCTGCCACGACTTGCCACCGTTCGTCGACCGGAAGACGCCGCGCTGTTCACTCGCCGAGTAGAGCTTGCCGATGGCCGCCACGAAGACCATGTCGGGGTTCTTCGGATCAACGGCGACCTTGCCGATGTGATGCGTCTGCTCGAGGCCAAGGTGCGTCCAGGTCGCACCGGCATCGGTGCTCTTGTACACGCCGTTGCCGTAGCCGGTGGAGTCGCGCAGCGTGCTTTCGCCGCTCCCCACGTACACCGTGTCCGGGCGGGAGGGCGCCACGGCGATCGCGCCGATCGATGCCACCGGCTGCTCGTCGAACACCGGGCGCCAGACGCGGCCGGCGTCCACGCTCTTCCAGACGCCGCCGTTCACACCACCATAGTAGAACTCGTTCGGCTTCCCCGGCACGCCGCTGACGGCAGCCACCCGCCCGCCCCGGAAGGGGCCCAGGTGGCGCCAGCGGAGGCCCGCATAGCTCGCGGCGGGAGGCGGCGCCGAGAGGTGCCCGATGGCGGCGGGCGTCGCCGCGGCATCCAGGACCCCATCGGCCAGCGCATCCGGCGCGGCGGGGGAGCGTAGCCCCTGCGCCCGCGCGGCAAGCGGCAGACCGAGAGAGACCGCCGCGCCGGCCAGACTGGCGCGCAGCAGGAAGGCGCGACGCGACAGCTCAGCGGCCGGCGTGTCGGGCAGATCGGGGAGGTCGTGCGACATGGCAGGGAGGGAGCCGGGGCGGGGTCCGGATGGGCACTGCGTCCAATCTGCAGCCGGGCACGCGATCACGGCGGACGGTCGGCCAATTCCCAGTACGGCCTGCGGGATGAGCAAACATTCATTGCAATTGTTGCTCAGCGATGTGAAGCGAGGGACAGGGCGCGTCGAGACTGCCAGCCAGCGGTGCCCCACGCCGATCAGTGGGCGCATCCCAATCTGCTTGGAGCCTCACATGACCCAGTTCTCCGATCGTGCACGCTGGCGCCTCCGGGCCGCCGGAACGATCGCCCTGCTCGCGCTGTCCGGCGCGACCCTCCGTGCCCAGAACATCATCAGTGTGCCCTTCACCGCGGGCTTCATTGGCACGCGAGGCACATCGGCCGGCACCGCCAACAACGTCCTCACCTACGCCACCCTGGGTATTGCGAGGACGTTCTTCATTCAGAACTCGTCCACGAATCAGTTCGAGATCCAGGGGAACGACATCCCCGGCACCCTGCGACTGGTGCGCACCAATGGCACCACGGTGGACATTCCCGCCTCCGTGAATTGGCGGAACAGCGGCGGCACCACCTATCTGATTGGCATTCTCCCCCGTCCGGCGAGCCCGATCACCTGGACGTACGGCAGCGGCAGCTCCATTCAGATCACCGATGGCAGCAGCAATGGAGGCTCGAGCATCGGCGGCTACATCGCCGGCAACAGCACCACCCCGCTGGCCGACGGGCAGTCCACCAACGGCAACGCTGCCCAGTCGGGCGCGCTGAACGGGCTCAACAGCTATCTGGCGACCGTCGTGCAGTCGCGCCCCGCCGGTCCGGTGACCGTCACGGCGCTGACAACGACGAGCACGTCGCCGACCATCAGCGGTACGGTTACGCTCGCCGCCGGCGAGACCTTCGCCGTCGTGGTGAACGGCAAGCAGTACACCACGAGTTCGTCGCCCGCACTCACCATCGTGGGGACCACCTGGTCGCTCACACCGAGCCCCGCGCTCAGCGTCGGGACGTACGAGGTCACGGCAACGATCACCAACGCCGACGGCTTCACGCTCTCCGACGCGACCACCAATGAACTGGTGATCAACGCGTCCACCGGCACGGTCACCATCGGCGGCAGCTTCACGGCCAACAACAAACTGTACGATCGCACCACCGCCGCGACCGGAAACACCGGCAGCCTCACGCTATCCGGGGTGAACGGTGGCGATCAGGTGACGATCGCGTCGGTGACATTGGCGTTCCAATCGTCGGGCGTTGGCACCGGCAAGACGGTCGTCATTTCCGCGGTAACGCTCGGCGGCACCAACGGCGGCTCCTACACCGTGAATCTCGCGGGCGCGCCCACAGCCACGGCGAACATCACCGCCAAACCACTCACGCTGAGTGGCAGCTTTACGGCGTCGAACAAGCAGTACGACCGCACCACCGCCGCGACGATGGCCACGAACAGCCTCACGCTGAGCGGCGTGATCGCACCGGACGCGGTCTCCATCAATAGCGTGACCGCCGCCTTCGGCACCGCCACGGTGGCGAATGGCAAGACCGTCTCGCTCACCGCGGCGACCATCACCGGTGCCGATGCGGGGAACTACAGCATCAGTGTGGCCGGCGCGCCGACCACCACCGCCAACATCACAGCCAAACCGCTCACCATCACCGGCAGCTTCACCGCCAGCGACAAGAACTACGACGGCAACACCAGCGCGACCATCGCGACCAACAGCCTCGCGCTGAGCGGCGTCATTGCGCCGGATGCGGTGTCGCTCACGAGCGAAACGGCCGCCTTCGGGACGGCGGGCGTGGGCGCGAACAAGATCGTGTCCCTCGCGAGCGCCAGCCTCACCGGCGCCGACGCGGCGAACTACTCGCTCACGCTCAGCGGCGCCCCGACCACAACGGCCAGCATCCTCGCCGTGGGCACAGCGATCACCGTGAGCGGCACCTTCACCGCGAGCAACAAGGTCTACGATCGCACGACGACCGCCACCGGCAACACCACCGGGCTGACACTCGTGGGCGTGAATGGGGGCGATCAGGTCTCGATCGCCGCCGTGTCGCTCGATTTCCAGTCGGCTCCGGTGGGCACCGGCAAGACGGTCGTGATTTCCTCGATCACGCTCGGCGGGGCCAACGCGGGCAGCTACAGTGTGGATCTCACCGGTGCGCCAACGGCCACCGCCGACATCACACCGGCGCCGCTGACGCTCACCGGCAGCTTCACGGCGTCCAACAAGGAGTACGACCGCACCACCAGCGCCACGCTCGCCACCAACAGCCTCACGGTGAGCGGCGTCGTCGCACCGGATGTCGTGTCGATCAACAGCGTCACCGCCGCCTTCGGTACCGCCACGGTGGCCAACGGCAAGACGGTGTCCCTCACGGCGGCGACCATTACCGGCGCCGACGCGAGCAACTACAGCATCAGCGTGAGTGGCGCGCCCACCACTACCGCCAACATCACGGCCAAACCGCTGACGATCGGGGGCAGCTTCACCGCCAACAACAAGCCCTTCGACGGAACGGCGACGGCGACGATCGGCACCAACAGCCTGACGTTGCCCGGCGTGATCGCCCCGGACGTGGTCTCTCTCACCGGCGTCAGCGCCGTGTTCAGTTCCGCCACAGTGGCCAACGGCAAGACGGTATCGCTCTCGGCGGCCAGCCTGACCGGCGGGGACGCCGGCAACTACAGCCTGAGTCTGGCCGGCGCGTCGACCACTACGGCCAACATCACGCCCGTGGGTGGGCCGGTCACCATCAGCGGCACGCTCCGCGCCGACAACAAGGTCTACGACCGCACCACCAACGCCACCGGCACCCTGAGCGGCCTCACGCTCGTCGGCGTGAGTGGCGGGCATCAGGTCGCCATCAGCGAAGCAGTGCTCGCCTTTGATGACGCGGCAGTGGGCACGGGCAAGACCGTGCGCATCGTGAGCGTGACGTTGGGCGGTACGAACGCCGGGCTCTACTCGGTGGACTACACCGGCGCCCCGACGACCACTGCGGCGATCACGCCACGCACCGTGACGCTGACCGGCGCCTTCACAGCGAGCGACAAGCGTTTCGACAACACCACCGGCGCCACGGTCACCAGCCACACGCTGACAGTGCAGAACATCGTGGCGCCGGATGCAATCACGGTGACCGATCTCGAAGCCGCCTTCGACTCGCCCGCCGTGGGCACGAACAAGCCGGTCTCACTGACCAACGCCCGTCTCAGCGGGACCGGCAATGCCAACTACACCCTCTCCTTGATCGGCGCGCCGCGCACGACCGCGTCGATCACGGCGCTCACGCCGCCGGGCGCACCGACCAACGTGCAGCTCACCAGTGGGGATCGACAGCTCACCGTGTCGTGGCAGCTGCCGCTCACCGAAGGGTGCAGCCTGGTCACTGGCTACACCGTCTCGTGGTCGCTCGATGGCACCACGTGGACCACGCTCACCGTGAACGGTCGCACGACCCTCTCCGCCGTCATCGCGCCGCTGACGAACAACCAGCCCGTGCAGGTGCGCGTGACCGCCCGCAATGAGTGCGGCGAGAGTGCACCGTCGGCGATCGCGGGCCCGGTGGCCCCCGTCGGTCCAGCACCTGTCGGCCCGACCGGCGCCCCGCCCACGGTGCCGCCGGGCAACGGCACGACGACCACGCCCGCCGGCACGGTGCCCGTCACGACCACCGTCGTGCAGGACACAACGCTGCGGCTGACGGCGGGCCCGATCACGCTCTCGCTCCGTTCGAAGGATCAGAGCGGCGCGCCGATCGCCGTGGACACCAACAAGGCGATCGTGCTCGATCGTGGCGGGCAGGCGGCGACCGACGGCACCGGCTTCAAGCCGGCGACGGTCGTGACCCTCTACCTCTATCCGAAGAACGGGACGCCCATTCTGCTCGGGACGATCCCGGTCACCGCCAATGGCACCTTCACCGGCGCCGGTCTCATCCCCGCGTCGCTGCCGCCAGGCGAGTACACGCTGCAGGTGATCGGGATCGATAACACCGGAACCCCGCGCAGTGCCGCACTCGGAGTCACCGTGACCGATCCGCCGCCGATGCTCGAGTTTGCGGTCACGCCAAGTACGGTGACGCCCGCCGTCGGCGATACGATCACGCTCACGCTCACCGTGACCAACATCGGCACCGGCGCGGCCACGAACGTCGTGATTCCACGCGCCTTCAACGAGCCGGGGTTCCGGATCGTGCAGACGACGCCGCTGGATGGCCGCTATGACGCGGCGAGCATGACGTGGACCATCGACCGCATCGAAGCTGGTGGCGTGGCGCGGCTGCGCTTCACCGCCATCGTCCTCCCGCCCACCGGTACGGAGGGCCTCCGTCCATGATCTCCCCCATTCGCATGACTTCTCGTGCTCTGCTGCTGGTCTCGCCTCTGCTGCTGGCCGCCTGCGCCGGTGGTGACGTCACCGGCGCCGATCGCCATGCACCGGCATCGGTGGCCCTCACCGTGAGTGGCGCCAGCACGCTCACCAGCCTGGGCGACACCGCTCGCGTGGCCCTGCGCGTCCTCGATGCGGGTGGCCAGGTCGTGAATGGCGCCGCCGTCCGCTGGCACGCCACACCGGCCGGCGTCCTCACCGTCCTCGCCGACGGCACACTGCGCGCCACGGCGAACGGGCGCGCCACGATCGTCGCTGAAGTGCCGCGCGCCGGCACCGGCGTGCGTCCCGATGGCTACTACATCAACGCGCTGGCCGACAGCGTGGTCGTCACGGTCTCGCAGCAGCCCGCGCGATTGCTGACCGCGGTGGATACCGCGTTCACCTCGCTCGGGGCCGTTCGCCCCATTCAGACCACCATTGCCGATGCGCGCGGGAATCCGCTGCTCGCCAATGTTCCGCCCGTGGTGTTTGCGTCGAGCAATCCGGCCATCGTGTCGGTTGATGCGGCGGGTAAGTCGCGTTCCGTCGCCGAGGGGAGCGCCCGGGTGGTCGTGCAGGCCGGCACGTTGAGTGGCACGGCCACGTTCACCGTGCAGCCGCGACGCCCGCACACCTCGTGCATGGTGTACGCGCAGCGGACCAAGAGCGCGCAGACGTGCATTACCGTGCAGCTCGTGATGCGCGAGAAGGGGACCTCGCCATGACCCGCACCCAGTGGATCGCACTCGCCTGCGCCGCGGGTGCCGTGCTCCTCGAAGCCTCCTCGGCGCGCGCGCAAACCGCGCCGGCCGGATGGGACCGTCTGTCGGTCACCGTGCGCCAGAGTGTGTTCGTCCCGGCCGGCGGTGGAGAGGCGTGGTCGCTCTTTTCGCGCGAGTTCACACCCGGCCCCAGCTCGTTGTACGTCGGCGTGGCCGGCGGTGAGCTGCGCTGGCGCGTGCGTGGCAACCTGGCGCTGATCGGCGGCGCCGAGTCGGGCGGGCGCACCATCAGCACCGAAGCGCGGAACGCGCCCGCGGGTACCGCGAATCCCATCCGTCAGTACACCACCCTCGGGCTGCGGTCGATGCAGTATGCGGGGGTGACCTGGATGCCGCTGGCCCTACCCTGGCGCGGCGCCGCCCCGGTGCGGCTGGGGGTCACGGCCGGCGGTGGGCGGGCGTCGTATCGCCTGCATCAGTGGGGCGAGTTCGTCGATCGCGCACGTCAGCTCACCTTTGCCGATGATCTGGTCTCGGGTGGGCGTGGCACCTTTGGCTATCTGGCCCTGCAGGCCGAACTCCCGCTCTGGCGGGGCGTCGCGCTGGCCGGCGATGTGCGTCGCCAGTTCGGTTCCGCCCCCATGTCCGTGGACTTCGCCGGCTTCGACCGCCTCGATCTGGGTGGCACCCGCGCTGGGATCGGCCTGACCATCACACCGGCCAGGCTGCGGCGATAACCGAGGGTCGAACGGTTCGGGCCGGGCCCGTGCCGCGGGGGGAGTGCGGACCATAGCTTTCTGGCGATGCGTCCGCTCTCCCCTTTTCTGCGTCGGCGTGGTCTCGCCGCGGCCCGCCAACTCCTGCTCCTCGGCTTCGTGGCCGTTGGCACGCCGCTCCTTGGCGTGCCGGCCGCCGCCGCCGCGCAGGCAGCGACCACGCCCGCCCGCAGCGGCCGACTCCGCGGCCTGGTGATCGACAGCCTCTCCGGGCGCATGCTCCCCGGCGCGCTCGTGCAGATCGTGGGCGACGGCGGCTCCACGTTCGTGGCGACGGCCACCGCCGATGCCTTCGGCGAGTACGTCGTACGCAATGTGCCGGCCGGGCGCTACATGCTGGGCTTTCAGCATCCCCTGCTCGATTCGCTGGGCATCGAAGCGCCGGCGCGCGCCGCGCTGGTGCGCGACACCGAGGAAGTGCGCGTCGATCTCGCGGTGCCCTCGCCGGCGCGGTTGCGGCGCTCGATCTGCGGCGCCGTCCCCGGGGCGCTCATCATGGGCTTTGTGCGCGATGTGCAGCGGAACCGCGCCGTAGACAGCGCCAGCGTGGCCGGCGAATGGCTTGAGTACGCGCTCGGTCGCACGGGGGTCACGGCCACGCGGCCGCGACGCGTCTCGACGTCGTTTGCGAGTGGCTTCTATGCGCTCTGCTCGATGCCCAGTCCGGGTACGGTCGTACTGCGCGCCTCAAAGAATGCCGACAGCACCGGCGCAATTGAAGTGAACGTGAGCGCCACCGGCTTCGTGCGGCAGGATCTCGTCATCGGGTCCGGCACCGCCGCGGCCAAGGGGCGCATTGCCGGTGCGGTGACGACGCGTGACGGCGCGCCCGTGGTGGGCGCGCAGGTGGCGCTCATTGATGGCCCGAACGCCCGGACGAATGAACGCGGGGAGTGGGCCATCACGGGCGCGCCCACCGGCACGCGGCTGCTCGAAGTGCGCGCGGTGGGCTTCTATCCCGACAAGCGCCTGCTGACGGTGAGCGAGGCCACGCCGCGCGTGGACTCGCGACTCGAGACGCTCAAGGCGGTGCTCGACACCATGAAGGTCGTGGCGAATCTCGGGCCGAACATCGTGGCCGAATTCAGTCAACGCCGCCGGACCCTACCGGGGCGCTTCCTGGGTCCCGAAGACATTGCACGGCGCGGCGCCACGCAGGTGTCGGAGCTGTTCAAGTCCGTGCCGGGCACCTATCTCGAAGTGCTGTTGCCCACGGACACCGTGAGCCAGTTCAACGGTGGTGCGGTGCAGAACGTCGGCAGCGACAACCAGCTCCGGATCACCATGCGCGGCGGCTTTTCCGAGAAGTGCCTGCCCACCGTGTGGGTGAACGGCCTGCAGCTCATGGAGCCCACGGCCGCCGACCTCGATGGCGTGATGCAGCCCGGGGATCTGATCGGCGTCGAGGTCTATGGCCCCACGCAGGTGCCGGCGCAGTTCCGCGTGGTGGCGAACGGCTGCGGCGCCATCGTGTTCTGGCGACGTCGCTAGCTGCGCGCCCAGGCGTGCGTCCGCGCCCGTGAATCGCCGCACGTTTCTCGCCACCGGCGCCGCGCTCCCGTGGCTCGGGCGTGCCGCATTCCCGGTGGCCGACGAGCGGCGCGCCGATGTCGTGATCATCGGCGGCGGATTGGGTGGCTGCGCGGCTGCGCTCGCGGCCACGGCCCGCGGGCTTCGCGTGACACTCACCGAACCCACCGCGTGGATCGGCGGCCAGCTCACGGCGCAAGCGGTCCCGCCTGATGAGAACGCGTGGATCGAAACGATCGGCGGCACTGCGACCTACCGTGAGCTGCGCACCCGGGTCCGCGCGCACTACCGTGCCATGCCCGCGCTGCGCGCCCCGGCGCGTGACAATCCGCGTCTCAACCCTGGCAACGGCTGGGTCTCGCGCCTCTGTGCCGAACCGGTCGTGTGGCACGACACGCTGCGCACCATGCTCGCGCCGGCGCTGGCATCGGGGCGGCTGACGATCCTGTTGGAGACCACGCCGATTGCAGCAGACGTCGAGCGTGATCAGGTACGCGCCGTGACGGTTCGCACCGCCGGCGCCGCGCGCGACACCGTGCTGCGCGCGCCCTGGTTCGTGGACGCCACCGAGCTCGGTGATCTGCTGCCGCTCACGAACGCCGAGCACGTGATGGGCGCGGAGGCGCGACGCGACACCGGCGAACCGCACGCCGCGGAGGTCGCGCAGCCCGACAATCAGCAATCGTTCACGGTGGTGTTCGCCATGGAGTATCGCGCGGGCGAAGATCATACGATCACGCGCCCCGACGACTACGCACGCTGGCGCGATCATACCATCGCGGTGAATGGCACGGCCTATCGGCAGCTGAGCTTCGACGAACCGGCGAATGCGAAGATCGGCTTTGACCCCGAGCAGCGTACCGGCTACTGGTCGTACCGGCGCATTCTGGACCGCACACTCTTTGCCCCTGACACGCTTGCGAGTGATGTGACGCTCGTGAACTGGTGGCAGAATGACTACGCCGAGGGTCCGCTGTGCGGCGTCCCGGCGCACGACGCCGCGCAGCACCTGCAGGCCGGCAAAGCGCTGAGTCGCGCGCTGCTCTACTGGCTGCAGACGGAGGCCCTGCGCCCCGACGGTGGCACCGGGTGGCGCGGGCTGCGTTTGCGCCCCGACATCGTGGGCACCGCCGATGGGCTGGCGATGGCCCCTTACGTCCGCGAGAGCCGGCGCATTCGCGCGATCACCACCATTCGCGAACAGGACGTCCTGCGCCCGCTGCGCATGGAGGCCACGGGCGCGAGCGCGGAGCGCGTCACCGCCACGCCATTCGGCGATAGCGTGGGGATCGGCCACTATGCGATGGACCTGCATCGCACCACGCGGGGCGACACCGGGGGCTACGGCGACACGCTCCCGTTTCAGATTCCGCTTGGCGCGCTGCTCCCGGTGCGCCTGCGCAACCTGCTGCCGGCGTGCAAGAACATCGGCACGACGCATCTCACCAACGGGTGCTATCGCCTGCACCCGATCGAGTGGAACATCGGCGAAGCGGTCGGCCATCTGCTCGCGCATTGCACCACGCATCGTCGCGACCCGCACGTGGTGCACCGGCGGACCGCCTGGCGGGAGGCGTATCAGCAGGAGCTGACGCAGGCCGGCGTGCGGCTCGCCTGGCCGTCACCGCTGCCGGAGCGCGGATAGCGCCAAAGCATTCCGGATGGTGGACAACCCGCACATGAAGCGCGCGCCATATTTTCGCTGACCCCTCCAGCGAGCAGCGTATGGCCACCCCAGCGACCGCCGCCTCCGGCGGATCCTTCTTTCTGGTCTGCATTGCCGGCCCCGATCGTGGCAAGCGCCTGCGCATCACAAACGACGTGGCGCAGATGGGCAGTACGCCAGACTGCAATCTGCTCACCGACGATCCCGAACTCGTTGGGCCGGTCGCCAGTGTCCGCCTCGTGGGCGATCGCGTACAGGTCGGTGCGCTCGGCACCGCCTCGCCCTACGTGGACGGACACGCCACGCCCTTTGCCGAACTCGGCGCGTGGCAGCAGATGCGTCTGGGTCGCTCGACCTGGGAGGTGCACGCCACCGTCGGCGCGACCTCGGTCTTCGACTTCGTGCATCGTATGGGAGACCATCTCTCCAATGCCGCCGGTATCGAGAAACCCGCGGAATGGCGCGCCGGAGAGATGTTCGCGAACGTCACCAAACAGCACGCCGACGAGGAAGTGGAGGAGTACTTCACCGTCGGCACCACCTTCACCACGCCGCAACTGGGTGAGATCGACACCAGTTGGCCACGCCCCTGGGTGTTCGTGCGCGTGGCCGTGCTGTCGCTCGCGCTCTACTGGGGGTTCACCTTTGCCTGGAACACCTTCGAGAACGTGAACCTCATCCCGGGGCTGATCATGATCGGCTCGCTGGCGATGCCCCTTTCGCTCGTGATCTTCTTTTTCGAGGTCAACGCGCCACGCAATGTGTCGCTCTACCAGATCACCCGACTGCTGCTCACCGGCGGGCTGGTCTCGATCGTGGTCTCGCTCTTTCTCTTCGACTTTACCGCGTCCCTCTCCGATTGGCTGGGGGCGGCCAGCGCCGGCCTGGTGGAAGAGACCGGCAAAGTGCTCACGCTCCTGCTGGTCGTGCGCAAGCCACGCTTCCGCTGGACGTTGAATGGGTTGCTGCTGGGCGCGACCGTCGGCGCGGGCTTCGCGATCTTCGAGTCGGCCGGATACGCGTTGCGGGCAGCGCTCAGCCCGGATGGCGGGATCACCGCCATGCGCGAAGTCATTTTCCAGCGCGGCATTCTGACGTTTTTCGGCGGCCACGTGCTCTGGACGGGTCTGGCCGGCGCGGCGCTGTGGCGCGTCCGTGACGATCGCCCCTTCACCCGTGACATGTTCTTCGACGCCCGCTTTCTGCGCGTGCTCGCGATCTGCATGGTGATGCACATGCTCTGGAACTCACCCTTCGCGCTGCCGATCCTTGGGGTGTACGGCAAGTATCTCGCGCTCGGCGTGGCCGCGTGGTCGCTCGTGCTCGGCATGATCCAGAGCGGGCTGCGTCAGATCCGGGATGCGCAGGGGCGCGAAGCGATGCGGCGATCCGGGCAGTCGCCCATTCCCCTGCTGAACTGAAGGGGCGCCTCAGGGATCGTCGAGCAGCGTCCGCACCGTCGACAGCAACGACGCCTGCGAGAAGGGCTTCGCCAGGAACGACACCTCCTGCCGCGCGATTTCGTGCGCCACGAGGTCGTCATCCGGATAGCCGCTCATGAGCAGCACGCGCAGCGCGGGATGTCGGCGGCGCGCTTCCTGCGCGAGGGCCGCCCCCGACATCCCCGGCATGACCACATCCGACAGCAGCAGGTCAAAGGACTCGCCCTCGAGCGCCATCAGCGCCGACTCGGCATCGCGCAGCACGCGCACCGTGTAGCCAGCGCGCGTGAGCAGCCGACGCGCCACTTCGGCCACACTCGGATCATCCTCTACCAAGAGCAGCCGCTCCGTTCCGCCACGCGGCATCTCCGGCGACTCCACCGAGGACGCCGGCACCGCGCTGGGCAATTGCTCCGGCAGATAGAAGCGGAAGGTCGCCCCGCGCGCGACCGTCGGATCCAGCTCGATCGCGCCGCCCGCCGACTGCAAAATGCCATAGCTGATCGACAAGCCGAGGCCGGTCCCGTGATCGCGCGTCTTGGTGGTAAAGAACGGTTCGAACAGACGGGGGCGCGCTTCGGGCGGCACCCCCGGGCCCGTATCGCTGATGCTGAAGCGCACGTACGTAGCCGTGGGGAGACCGAGCCGGACACGCTCCGCGTCGGGTGCCCGATCGACCGCGATCGACACCGTACCGCCCTGCGGCATCGCGTCGCGCGCGTTGGCGGCGAGATTCATCAGCACCTGCTCGAGCTGGCCGGGATCGATCAACACCGGCCCGACGTCCTCGGCGACATCGACGCGCAACGTGATGCGCTCGCCGAGCAATCGTTCCAGCAAACGCGCCGATTCCTGAATGGCCGGTGCGACCTCGATGACACGCGCGCTCACCACCTGACGGCGACTGAACACCAGCACCTGGCGAACGAGATTCGCCGCGCGCGTGGCCGACGTCAGAATGCCCCCCAAGCTCAGCGCCCACCGCCCCGTCGCCGCGCGCCTGCCCCAGCGCCAGCTCGGCATGCCCGATGATCGACGACAGGTAGTTGTTGAACTCATGCGCGATACCGCCGGCAAAGCCGCCCAGCGCTTCCAGCTTCTGGACCTGGCGCAGCTGCTCCTGCGACGTCGCCAGCGCGTTCGTACGCTCCACGATGGCATCGGCCATCTGGTTGAAGGTGCGTGCGAGCGTGCCGACCTCATCATCGCTGACCACCTGCGAGCGACGTGTCATGTCGCCGCGCGAAATGGCCTCGGCATCGCGCGTCAGGGATTCGATGGGCGCCACGATGCGCGCCGACATCCAGTACGCCAGCAGCAGCATCGCCACACTGACGCCGAGCCCGACCAGCACGTCCAGCATGAAGAGTCGGCGCGACGAGGCGTAGGCTTCATCGAGCGGGATCCCGACGAAGACAAACCACCCGGTCTCGACCGAGTTCGTTCGTCCGTACAGCCGCTCCGAAAGATCGATCTGACTGCGAATGACCGTGTCCGACCCTGGTGCGGGGACGGTCCCATCGTTGCCCACCCACGCCGGATACTGGCGACCCATCCAGCCGTCGCCATCACGGGTGCGGAGCACGACCGTGCCGATCGAATCGAACACGGTAAGCACCGACCCTTCCGGCAGCCGCTGGGTCAGACGCACGGACTCGAGCGAGTCGATCGGGATGCTCGCGCCGGCGAGGCGCACGCCGTTCCCGTCGCCCCGCGTGGGCTGTAGAAAGGTGATCAGCCACGGCCCGGGCGCGGTGCGATCGCGCTTGTGGGGCGGGCAGACGGTGAACCGACGGGTGGTGGTTGCCCGGGCGAGGCACTCAGGGGAGAAGACGGCCGCGGAGGAGTCATGCGCCACCGCCATGAGCTCGCCTTGCTCGTTCACGGCAAAGAGCGCCGCGTACGACAACGAGGTTTGCGATGCCAGGGCGCGAAACGCGGGATCGCGGGTTTCATTCGTCAGGCGCGCGACGCCAAAGGCGAGGACCTGCAACAGGGTGCGCGCTTCGCGAATGGTGGCATCGAGCGCCTGCCGCGCGGCCACGGCATTGTCGCGCGAGAGGGCGATGATGCGGGCCCGCTCCGCGGTCTGGCGTTCGCTCGCGCGGACAAACGCGAGCGCCAGAAACGCGACGGCCACGAAGAGCGCCACGAGGCGCAGACGTGCGCGCAATCCACGCGAGCGGCGGCCAGCGCGCTCCGCCGACCCCAACCGCTCCTCAGACCGCTCCGAAGTATTGGCAGGCATCGGCATGCTCGCGGATTGTACCAGCGGGTACCTGCGCCCGCCATCCGGCCGGGGTCGCTACCGCGGCGGCGCCTTCCACTCCGTGGCGAGGACGGCGCAGATCACCAGATCATGACGTTCGCTCCATTTCACGACGTGGCCGCGCAGCCGTCCCTCGGGCTGCATCCCCAGTTTGGCCATCACCGCCCCCGAGGCGGTATTGCCGGCGAGATGGCGGGCTTCGATCCGATGGAGCCCGAGCACGCCGAACCCGTACCCGCAGAGCGCGGCCGACGCCTCGGTGGCGAATCCCTGCCCCCAGGCCGGAACGGCAATCCAGTAGCCGAGTTCGGCACGGGCGTGGTCCCGTTCGAAGACGAGCCCGACGCCCCCTACCAGCGCGTCGCTGTCGCGGTGCGCGATGGCCAGGGTGAGGTGCGTCCCCTGCTGCCACTGGGCCTCGTGCAGGCCGATGAACGCTTCGGCGGCGCCGTCGGGATAGGGGTGCGGAATGGTAGCAGTGGTCGCCGCGATCCGGCGGTCGCCGGCGAGGCGCTGCAACTCCGGCGCATCGGCCACGCGGTACGGGCGGAGCCGCAATCGTGCCGTTTCCAGCACCGGGCGCGGCCCGGCGATGCACTCGGCAAAGCGTCGGGCAAAGCCAGCGAGCTCGCCGCCCTGATCGCTCCCTTCGCTCATGCCTGCTGCACGAGCCGGCGGTAGTCGCGGAACATCCGCGCGCGCCAGTGCACAATCATGCCGAATGCCAGCAGATAGAAGATCGCCGCCGTTTGCAGCGGCGAGATGAGATGCCCGATCTCTTCGTGCAACAGGAGGCGCAGCGCAAGCAGTCCGAGCAGGATGGCGAGAAAGGCCCGCGAGCGCTGCATGTACACCACGCCGTCGCGCCGCTCGAGCCTGGACGAGCGGACGAGCGGCCACGCGAGGACTAGCAGGCCGGTCAGAAACGCCGACACCGCCCACCACCACGGCACGCGGGCCATGGGCGCGAAGAACATCCCGAAGCCGGTGCTCATCGCGAACGGCGGGATCAGGATGGTCTTCTCGGTGACCGGCACCCGGGTTTCCCGCACGCGCCACGCCAGCAGCGCGGCACCGCCGAACACCGGCCCGATGCGCAGCACCGGCTTGAGAATCGGTTCGTACGAGAGGTACAGGTCCTGGAGGCTCACCCTCGGAGCATGGCCAGACGAACACGCATGGGCAAGGGAGTAATCCCTGACGCCCCCCGGCCCCGTCCCCCCTACGCGCTGTACATGGCCGTCCCACCCACCACGGTCTGCACGATCGTGATGTCCTTGATCTTCTCGGGTGCCACCGTGTGGGGATCGTCGGCCAGCACGACATAGTCGGCGAGCTTGCCGATGGCGATGGAGCCCTTGTCGTGCTCCTCGTGGGACGCATACGCGCCGTGCAGCGTGTTCACCTTGATCGCCTCGCTCACGCTGATCTTCTGATTCGCGCCCCACGTCGTGCCGTCCCAGCCGGTCCGCGTCACCATCCCCTGAATGCCCATCAGGGCCGCAAACGGACCCGGGCTGAAATCCGAGCCGGCGGCGGCGTGAATGCCCAGATCGAGCATGGAACGGAACGCCATGCTCCGCTTCATGAGCGCTTCGCCGTAGAAGGGGAACTTGTCGGTGTTGTAGTACGCGTAGGTCGTGAACATCGCCGGAATCGCATCCAGCTTTTTGATGCGCGCAAGCAGTGCGTCCGTCACCAGGGTGCCGTGCGTGATCTTGGGGCGCCCATCCGTGCGCGGAAACTTCTGCTGGGCCCGCTCAAACGCGGTGAGATACATGTCGATCGCCACGTCGCCGTTGGCGTGGCAGTTCACCTGAATGCCGGCCCGGTGCACCTTTTCGACCCAGGCGTCGAGCGTCGCCTGCGTCTCGGTCACGTTGCCGGTGTAGGTCGTACCGGGATACGGCTGGCTCAGCGCCATCGTGCGCTCGGAGAAGGAGCCATCGACGGTGTGCTCGGAGGTGGCGCCAAAGCGAATCCACTCGTCGCCAAAGCCGCTGCGGATGCCACTCGCGATCATGCTGTCGAGCATCCGCTCCTGCGCCTCGTAGCTCACGCGATGCCGCAGCTCGCCGCGCGCCCGCACATCCTGAATGGCGGCGAGATCGCCACCTTCGTGGTGCACCGTGGTCAGGCCGTAGCGCACGAACTGCTTGGAGATGTGCGCGATGCCATCGCGCTCGCGCCGCTCCTGCTCGGCGGCGCTGAACTGCGGCCGCCCGCCGACGGCATTGAGCATCCCCATGGCTCGATCGGTGACGCGCCCGGAGAGCTCGCCGCTCGCGTTCTTGTCGAAGGTCCCGCCCGGCGGCGCCGGCGTGTTCGCGGTGACCTTCGCCATCTCGAACGCGTTCGTGTTGTAGAAGGCCGTGTGACCGCCGCGATGCTGCACCACCACCGGGTGCTCGGTGCTCACCTGATCGAGATCGGCGCGGGTGAGCTGCCGCTTGTCCTTGAGCTTGGTATCGTCGTGGAAGTAACCGCGCACCCAGGTGCCCGGGGGCGTTTCGCGGGCCCGCGCCTTGAGCTTGTCGATGATGCTCTGGATGGTGACGAACTCCACCTCGAACGGGTTCCCCACCAGCACTTCGTACAGGAGCGTCGTGCCGCCGGCGTGGTTGTGCGTATCGATGAAGCCGGGAACAATCGTCATCCCCTTCGCGTCATAGAGGCGCGTCTTGGGACCGGCGAGGGCGCGCATCTCGGCGCTCGTCCCAATCGCCACGAACCGCGATTGATGCACCGCAAACGCCTGCGCCCGCGGCGCCGCGCTCTCCATGGTGTAGATCTTCGCATTGTACACCACCAGATCCGGCGGCACGGCCAGCGTGCGGCTCGGCGTCGCCCGCAACCACGACGGCGCCAGTGACGAGGCCGCACCGGCCAGAGACCACCCCATGAACTCACGACGAGAGCGCACGCAATCCTCCAGAGGTTGGGACACGCCGCTATTCTCGCACGTGGGCGAGTGGTCCGCGAGTCAGCCCCCCGCCAGCCCGCGGGTATGAGCTATCCCGACTACAAGCTGCTCCACCTTCTCGGCCTGGTGCTGCTCCTCGGCAACGTGACGGTCACGTCGGTCTGGAAGGTCTTTGCCGACCGCACCGGGAATCCCGTCGTGGTGGCGTTCGCGCAGCGCCTGGTCACCATCACCGACTGGTTCCTCACCCTCGGCGGCGTCCTGCTGCTCGCCGGCGGCGGCTATGGCATGGCACTCACCGCCGGCATTCCGGTCCTCGGCGCGCGCTGGCTCTCGATGAGCCAGCTGGGCTTCGCCATCTCGGGGGCCATCTGGCTCGGCATCCTCGTCCCGACGCAGGCGGCCCAGACGCGCGCCATCCGGGCCTTCCCCGCTGATCTGACCGAGCTGCCCGCGCACTACCGGCGCCTTTCGCGGCGATGGATCACCTGGGGCGTCATCGCGACCATTCCGCTGCTGGCCGCCATGCGCCTGATGATTCTCCGCGGGGGATGACGGGGGTGGTGCCGGGCGTACATTCTGCCCATGCGCCTCTCCCCGCTCACCTCGCTCGTTGCCCTCGTCGCCCTCGCCGGCGCGACGGTCCTCGCCGCCACCCCGTCGGTCGCGCGCGCGCAAACCACGCCGCCATCGGCAACGCCGGCGGCGACGCCAGCCGCGCCGCCCAACGCGATCCAGCAGGCGCTCCTCGCGCAGCTGCGTACGCGGCTCGATTCCATCGCCTCTCACGCCGATGGGGTGGTGGGCTACGCGGTTTACGACCCCGCCACCGGCGGCATGCCGATCGCGCGGCTCGAGCGCGCCGTGTTTCCCACGGCGTCCACCATCAAGCTCGCGATTCTCGATGAAATGTTCCGGCAGGCCGACGCCGGCACGCTCGATATCGACACGCCGCGCGCGATCCCCAAGAGCGCCGTGGTCGGCGGCTCAGGGGTGCTGCTGCATCTCACCGCGCCGCAGATGCCGCTCCGCGATATCGCCACGCTCATGATGATCGTGAGCGACAACACCGCGACCAACCTGCTCATCGACGCGGTGGGGATGGAGCGGGTGAACGCGCGCATCGCGACGCTTGGCGTGCCCGACGTGCGGTTGCGGCGCAAGATGATCGACGCGGCCGCCGTGCGTCGCGGTGACGAAAACGTTGCGTCGCCGCATGATCTGGCCGTGCTCGCGTACAGGCTGTGGAACGGCGATGGGCTCACCCCCGCCAGTCGCAATGCCGCTCGGCGCATGCTCTACGCGGTACCGGGGCGCATGCGCAGCGCTGTCCCCGCCACCGTGCGCGTCGCGCTCAAGACCGGCTCGCTCGACGGCGTGCGCGCCGAAGCGGCCGTGGTGGAAGTGCCCGGGCATCCGTTCGCGATTGCGGTGATGACGACGTATCTGGCCAACGACGAGCGCGGGTCGGATGTGATCGAGGCGATCACCGCCGAGGTCTATCGCACCATGGCGCGCCTCGCGGCGGGCGGTGCGTATGGGCGCACGATTCCCTAGGCTGCCATCGGCGTTCGCATTCACTGCCGCGAAGGGGCACGAAGGGCCGGAAGGGCACGAAGAAGACATCAATTTGGTGCTTCGTGACGCGACGCGGCCGTGGTGTGGTTCTCATGGATATGCGCGCACCCGCCTCGATCATACTCCGGTGCCGATGGTGCCACGCCGTCGGCGTCGTCGCCATCTCGCTGCTGGGGACCGCCTGCACCACCAGCACCGGGACGAACGAAGCCAGCCAGCTCGGTCGCTCCGTGCCGTTCCTGGTGGGCTCGAGCTACGAGCCGTACCCGGGCGGCGCGCTCCGCGTGTCGTTGCTCTCCGTCGACAATGATTCGCGCTGCCCGGCGAGCGTGCAGTGCGTCAGCAGCGGCACCGCCACGATCACGCTCGGCGTACAGATGGGGCTGGGACCCACGGTGCCCACGCCCGTCTCACTCGGCGCGAACAACACCGTCACCACCGGCTCGCTGCGCGCCACCTTCGACTCGCTGCTGCCCTACCCTGCCACGCCGGGGCCGATGCCGCCGCAGACGGCGTATCGGGCCTGGCTCACCTTTCGAGCGCTACCGCCGGATTGAGCGCGGTTTGAGTAGCTCGCACAGGGCACACAGAGGGCACAGAGAAGTCTGATCGTGGTTCACTGTGCCCTCTGTGTACCCTGTGCGAGCCGTTCCGCGAACTAGCCCACCAGTGACGCCAGCCGCGCATCGCCGCGCGCCGCCGCGATCAGGCGCAGCTCCTCGCGCTCCTCGTGCGTGAAGTCGGGCGACGTCACGACCCCGAAGGCCGCCGCGTCGTGCGCCACGCGCGCCGAGGCATCCGGCAGGGCGTCCGGGCCCGTCAGGCGGAACTGGGCCGGTGCGAGGGGGCCGTAGCAGAGCGCGCGCGCGAGTGCCGGGTCGTCGGCCAGATGCGGCTCCACACCGGCCAGGCGCGCGAAGCGGCGTGAGAGCACGTGCATGCGCTGCACCGTGTGCGTACCACGGGTGGCCTGCGCGGCCACGATGCGTTCCGCCTGCGCCGCGGCGCTGGGCATGGGCGCCTGCCCGCTCCACGTGTAAGCGATCAGGCGCGCCTGTTGCTCGAGCGTGGGGAAGAACGGACCACCGTGTTCGTAGAGCCCAATGCACGCGAGCCCGGGCAACGCCGGATGCCAGGTGAACGCGTCCCAGGTGGCGTCGTGCCGGTCGGGGGCGAGCGCCGCGCGCGCAGTGGGGCCGAGGAACGGCAGATCGAGGGCATAGCCCGTGGCGAGCAGCAGCGTATCGACCGCATCGTGCGAGCCGTCGGCGTAGTGCACCCGATCCGCGGCCACCTCGGTCATCCACGGCCGCGTGCGAATGCGGCCTTCGGCAACGAGCGTGAGATAGTGCGGCGAATGCGTGAAGCCGGCCGTGAGGACATCCTCGCTGTGCAGCAGCGCACCGTACTGCGTCGGATGACCACTCGTGCGCACGATCAGCGCCTTGAGCCAGGCACCGACGTGCGCGGGGGGCAGCGACTCCCACGCGAGCCCCGCGCCGCGCGTGTAGATACGATGCTCCATCGGCACACCGCCGGGGAGGCGTTGCATCACGAACCGATGGCGACGCGAAGACACCACCACGTCCACGCCGTGCGCGGCAAGATCACTGGCGATCTCTACGGCACTCACGCTGTGGCCGCCCACCAGCACGCGCTGCCCTGCAAACGCCGCCGCCCCGCGATACGCCGCCGCGTGCACCACACCACCGCCCCCCCGAAACGCGTCGAGCGCTGGCTCCGTTGGGAGCACCGGTGTGCGATGGCGGCCGCTGGCGATCACCACCCGAGCGAACGACTCCTCGCGCGCGGCTCCATCCGCCTCGTGCCACCGCACCCGCCACGCCGCACCGTGCGGCTCCACCTCGGTCACGGTGGCGCCGAAGCGTGCCTCACGCGCGAGCCCAAAGTGCGCCGCATAGTCGCGGAGGTAGTCGCCGATCGCCTCCGCCCGCGGATAGATCGGCAGCTCGGGCGCATGCGGCCGGTCGCTGAACGCCGTGGTAAGGCGCGACGTGTTGGTGTGCATCCCGCGCCACACCGAGCTGTCCGCGTCACCGGCGCGCCACTGCCCCCCAACGTCGCTCGCCCGTTCGAAGAGGACGGGCACGAAGCCCACCTGCTGCATCCAGCGTGCGGCCACGAGCCCCGCCGGCCCGGCCCCGATGATCGCCACGCGCGCGTTCGCCATGGGCCCAAAGCTACAGCGGGAGCACGCCCCCGCGCGCTCCCGCTGTGCATCCCCCTCGCAGTACATCACGACACCCGGGTTACGCCGCGCGCCGCCGCTCCGCCTCGCGTGACCGCTTGAGCAGGCGATGCACCGTGTCGCCGGTGATGAGCCGCACGCCACGCTGATGCGTGACATACGCCCAGATCCACGTCACGAACACCGACAACCGGTTCTTGGCACCGGCGAGATACAGGATGTGCACGAAGAGCCAGGTGAGCCACGCAAAGGTGCCACTCAGCTTCCGGCCAGCGAGCACCGCCACCGCCCGATGCTTGCCGATCGTGGCGAGGTCGCCCTTGTTGAAATAGCGGAACGTCTGGCGTGGCTTGCCGGCGAGTTCACGCACGAGGTTCTTGCCGACCAGGTGCCCCATTTGATTCGCGGCCGGTGCCACCGCCGGCACGGGCTTGCCGTCGTCGGTGAAGGTGGCGGCCGCATCGCCGATTACGAACACGTTCGGCTGCCCCTTCACACTCAAGTCCGGCTCCACGATGGCGCGTCCGGCGCGATCGACCGGCCCGCCGAGCATGCGCACCAGCGGCGACGCCTGATTGCCCGCGCCCCAGAACACCGTGTGCGCCGGAATGCGTTCACCGTTCGCGACCACACCACCGTCGTCGACATCGGTCACGACCGTGTTCGTCATGACGGTGACGCCCAGCTGCTCGAGCGCGCGCTGCGCCTTGGCCGACAGCTCCTCCGGAAACGTGGGCAAGACGCGCGGCCCGCCCTCAAGGAGCAGCACGCGCGCCTTCGCCGGATCGATGCGCCGGAACTCCCCCTGAATCGAGCGCGTCACTTCCGGTACCATCCCCGCGAGCTCCACCCCCGTGGGGCCCGCACCCACGATCACGAACGTCAGCAGCGCATCGCGCTCACCCGCCGCACTCGCCCGTTCGGCGGCTTCAAAGCTGAGCAGAAAGCGCCGGCGCATCTCGAGCGCATCTTCGAGGCTCTTGAGCCCCGGTGCATGCTGCTCCCACTCGTCATGGCCGAAGTAGCCATGCCGCGCGCCCGCCGCCACGACGAGGTAGTCGTAGGTCAGCGTGGTCGTCCCGCCATCCAGCGAGACGGTCTGGTTGAGCGCGTCGATGCCATCCACCTCGGCCATCACCACGGTGACGTTCGGCTGATGGCGCAAGACCCAGCGGATCGGGACGGCGATATCGGCCGGATGGAGCACGGCCGTGGCCACCTGATAGAGCAGCGGCTGGAAGAGGTGGTGATTGGTGCGATCGAGGAGCGTGATGCGCACCGGTGCGTCCGCGAGCTCGCGGGCGACCGAGAGGCCGCCAAACCCGCCACCGATGATCACGACATGCGGACGCGGATCAGCCGTGAAGCTCCCGGTGACGGTGAGTCGGGGGGGCCGAGGGAGCGGCCGGTTGTTCGGTTCGGTGCCAGGCATCGGAACTCCGGGAAATGGGTCTCACCTGAGATACGCCCCAAGCTTGTGAAAAGTTTCACAAGCTCAACCATCCCCCGCCATCCGTAGTTTCAGAAAACACTGTAGGGCAATGCCCGACAATCACTTACCCCCGCCGTACGTCTTCCCGCCGTACGTCTTCCCGCCGTCCAGCTCCCGCCGTCCAGCTCCCGCCGTCCAGCTTCCGCAGCTCAGGCTTCCGCCCCTACCGCAGTCCCCACCGCCAAGTCGCCGGATCCTCCAACCCCAGCAACCACACCGAATACCCCCGCAACCCAAACCGCCGCACCAACCGCAGTTTCTCCGAAAACGCCCGCGCATCCTCGATCCACGCGTGCTCGAAGACCCCGTCCCGCTCCCACATCGCGTACCACGCCTTCTGTCGCCCATCCCACGTCGGTCGCACGCCCGCGGCCGAGAGAATCTCCATGAGCCGCGGATACGCGATGTCCTCCCCCCGCGGTCGCGCGTCGCCCGTGCGCGGCGTGTACCCCGGGTACCAGTAGTCGGAGTATCCCGCGAGCCCCAGCGACAGCTTGGCCGCCGGCACGCCCTGCGCCAGCACGTACTCGAGCCCCGCCAGCATCCACGGATAGCCCGCGACCGGCCCCGGCGTCGATCCGCCGGTGTGCTGCGCGTACGTCATGTAGCTCAGGAAGTCGAGCGACTCGGCGAGCGCCTTGTAGTCGTACGCCGCGCGCCAGTAGTCGTGCATCCACTGGTGATACGGCAACGGCCCGGGCGCCTGCCCGGTGTAGGGCACAACGGCCGCACTGAGCGTACAGCGCGCCGCGTGCACGCTGTCGGCCGCTTCGCGCACGAGGGCGGTGAACGCGTCGCGATCGCTCACGTGCAGATTCTCAAAGTCGAGCTGAATGCCCCACACCTGTGTGTCGCGGCACAGCTGCGCCAGGCTATGGGCCGACGCGGTGCGCGCCGTGGCATTCGCACTGATGCGATGCAGCGTGGCGAGATCAAAGCCCGGGTTCATGACGAGCGGCATCAGCTTCACGCCGCGCGCGCGGGCGATCTGCACCAGGCGCGGCGCCATGCCGCCGCGAATCACGCCGGTACTGTCGATGCTGTACACCTGCGGGGCGATGATATCGATCTGCGACGCGTGGGCGGCGAAGTCATCGATCGCCAGCGAGTCGTTGCGGATATACCAGATCGACTCGAGCGGGGCCTTCGGGCCCGCCGACGGGGCGGCCGGCGGCGTCACGGCGGCGGCGAGCCCGCCAAAGAACAGGGCGAGATGCGAAATCATGGCGCCAACTTCACCGCTGGCGCACCGCCTCGCTATCCCCCGCGCGACGGGCTACACTCAGATATGCGTGTCTCTGAACTCATGCGCCCGCACGTGCGCACCATCGCCGCCCACGCCACCGTGGCCGAAGCCGTGCAATCCCTGGCCGACGCCCATATCTCGGGGATGCCGGTCATCGGGCGCGACGGGCGCGTGCTGGGCGTCATTTCCACGACCGACATTCTCGAGGCCGAGGCGGAGCATGACGATCGTCGTGCCCGCACCCAGCTGTTCGAGAACACGTTGGTCGAGGAGTTGATGTCGACGCCGCCGCTCGTCACCACCCCCGATGCGGATGTACGGGAAGCCGTCCGCTACATGCTCGACCACGGCGTGCACCGCCTGTTCGTGGTGCGCGGCGATGAGCTGGTGGGTGTGCTGTCGCAGACCGACATCACCCGCGCCATCGGGACCGGGGCGCTGTAGCCCTTCCGCTCGGCTGGTCCCGCCCGGATGTTTGCGGGACCATGCGCACTCTCTTCCTGGCTTCCTTCGCCACGGCGTTCGCGCTGGTGGCGGGGCTCGCGACCGTGTGGCCGCCGGTCATGTGGATGTTATTGGTGTTGGTGCCGCTATTCGGATTGGGCGTGGCCGACATGCTGCAGGTGCGGCACGCGGTGCGCCGCAACTTCCCGGTCATCGGGCACATGCGGTACATCCTCGAACGGATCCGCCCCGAGATCAACCAGTACTTCATCGAGTCGAACAGCGACGGCAAGCCGTTCAGCCGCAACGATCGATCGGTGATCTACCAGCGCGCCAAGGGCGAGCTCGACACGCTCCCGTTCGGCACGCAGCGCGATGTCTATGCGACCGGCTACGAGTGGATCAATCACTCACTGGCCCCGGTGCACCCCGATGAATCACAGCAGCGCGTGCTGGTGGGTGGCCCCGACTGCACGCTGCCGTACTCGGCGAGCATGCTCAATGTCTCCGGCATGTCGTACGGCTCGCTCTCCAAGAACGCCGTCCTCGCGCTCAACACCGGCGCCAAGATCGGCGGCTTTGCGCACAACACCGGGGAGGGCGGGCTCAGTCCCTATCACCTCGAGCCCGGTGGCGACATCATCTGGCAGATCGGCACCGGCTATTTCAGTGCGCGCGACCGGCACGGCAATTTCAGCGAGACCGAGTTTGCCAAACGCGCCACGCTGCCGAATGTGAAGATGATCGAGGTCAAGCTGTCGCAGGGCGCCAAGCCTGGGCATGGCGGCATTCTGCCGGCCTCCAAGCTCACGCCGGAGATCATCGAGATCCGCGGTGTCGAGCCTGGGAAGGACGTGATCTCGCCGCCCGCACACACGGCGTTCCGCACGCCGCTCGAGATGGTGCACTTCCTCAAGCGCCTGCGCGACGCGAGCGGCGGCAAGCCGGTGGGCTTCAAGCTCTGCGTCGGCAAGCGCCACGAATTCCTGGGCGTTGTGAAGGCGATGCTGCAGACCGGCATCACCCCCGACTTCATCACCGTGGACGGTGGCGAAGGCGGCACCGGCGCCGCGCCGCTCGAGTTCAGCGACAGCGTCGGCACGCCCCTCAACGAAGGCTTGAGCTTCGTGCACAACGCGCTGATAGCCACCGACCTGCGCGATCGCATCAAGCTCATCGCCAGCGGCAAGGTCACCACCGGCTTCACGATGGCCACGAAGGTCGCCCTGGGCGCCGACATGTGCAACGCGGCCCGCGCGATGATGTTCGCCATCGGCTGCATCCAGGCGCTCCGCTGCAACAGCAACCACTGCCCCACCGGCGTGGCCACGCAACATCCGGGGCTCGTGAACGGCCTGCACGTCGGCGACAAGAGCCAGCGCGTCGCCCGCTATCAGCGCGAAACCGTCCACAGCTTCTTCGACGTCCTGGGCGCCGCCGGCCTGCAGTCGCCCAAGGACCTCAAGCCCTGGTTCATCATGCGCCGCACGAGCCCCACCGACATCAAGAGCTACGCCGACATCTATCCGCACCTCGAGCCCGGGCAGCTGCTGCGGTCCGCCGAGGGAACGGGGATGGCGCGGGCGTGGGGGTTGGCGAGTGTGGAGCGGTTTAACTGAACGGCGTATACGTGGGGCGCACACGAACCGCGGTTCCCGCAGGACGTATGCGCGTCACGTATGCGCCGTACGTATACGCCCTGGAGTTGCCCCGAAAAAGTGGACGCGTGTCGGATCGATACTACGCGGCCATCGGCTGTTGCGCTTCGTACT